>DASUWY010000040.1 GCA_036378175.1 Thermoleophilaceae bacterium | reverse complement strand
CCGAGCTCCTGATCTTCGACGTCCTCACGTTCACGCTCACCACGGGCGACGACGAGTGGAAGCCGTCCGCGGTCGAGACGATCGAGGGCATCCGGCTGCTCAAGAAGGAGCTGCCCGCGGTGAAGACCTCGCTGGGCGTCTCGAACGTGTCGTTCGGCGTCTCGCCGAAGGCGCGCGCGGTTCTCAACAGCACCTTCCTGCACCACTGCGTCCAGGCCGGGCTCGACCTCGCGATGGTCAACCCGAACCACATCACGCCGTACGGCGAGATCCCCGAGGACGAGCGCAAGCTCGCCGACGACCTCGTGTTCAACCGGCGCGAGGACGCGCTCGAGCGGTTCATCGGCCACTTCGAGTCCAAGGGTCCCGAGGAGGAGGACGCGGGCGGGAGCGACCCGACCGCGGGCATGGAGCCAGAGGAGGCGCTGCACTGGCACATCCTGCGCCGCAAGAAGGACGGCGTCGAGGACCAGATCGACAAGGCCGTCGACAAGATCGGCGCCGTCCCGGTGCTGAACGACGTGCTGCTGCCTGCGATGAAGGAGGTCGGCGACAAGTTCGGCGCCGGCGAGCTGATCCTCCCGTTCGTCCTGCAGTCGGCCGAGGTCATGAAGCGCGCGGTCGCCCAGCTCGAGAAGTACCTCGACAAGATCGAGGGCTACACCAAGGGCACCGTGGTGCTCGCCACCGTGTTCGGCGACGTGCACGACATCGGCAAGTCGCTCGTGAACACGATCCTCACGAACAACGGCTACACGGTGGTGGACCTCGGCAAGCAGGTGCCGGTGTCGCAGATCATCGACGCCGCGCAGGAGCACAACGCCACCGCGATCGGGCTGTCGGCGCTGCTCGTGTCCACCTCCAAGCAGATGCCGATCTGCGTGACCGAGCTCCACGAGCGCGGGCTCAAGTACCCCGTCCTGGTTGGCGGCGCCGCGATCAACCGCGACTTCGGCCGCCGCATCCTCTACCCCGGCGGGCTCGAGTCGGACGACGTCTACGACCCCGGCGTCTTCTACTGCAAGGATGCCTTCCAGGGGCTGTCCGTGATGGACAACCTGATCGACGACGGTGCCCGCGAGGCGCTGGTCGAGCGCATCCGCCGCGAGGCGAAGGAGCTGCGCGAGAAGCCGGAGAAGGTCGAGGAGGGTCCCGCGCCCGACGCTCCGTCGCGCTCCGCCGTGCGGATCGACGTGCCGATTCCCGATCCACCGTTCTGGGGCGTGCGCGAGGTGCCCGTGGACCTCGACGAGGTGTTCCCGCTGCTCGACACGCACGTGCTCTTCAAGCTCCACTGGGGCGGCAAGGGCGTGAAGGGCGAGGAGTGGGAGCGGCTCCTCAGGGACGACTTCCAGCCGCGGCTCGAGCGCATGTGGCGCGAGCAGGACTACCTGCACCCGCGCGCGCTCTACGGCTACTTCCCGGTGAACGCGGACGGCGACGAGCTCGTGTTCTTCGACCCGTCGGATCCTTCGAAGGAGATCGAGCGGCTCGAGTTTCCGCGCCAGCCCGCGCACGACCGTCTCTGCCTCGCCGACTACTGGCGCCCGCTCGACTCGGGCGAGCGCGACGTGTGCGTGCTGCAGGCCGTCACGGCCGGCCCCGAGGTGACGAAGCTGTGCGAGCGGCTCGAGGCGGAAGGCGAGTTCGCCGAGCAGCTCTTCGTGCACGGCCTCGGCGTGCAGTCAGCCGAGGGCATCGCCGAGTGGATGCACCAGCGCGTCCGCAGTGAGCTCGGGCTCGGGCCGGACCAGGGCCGGCGCTACTCCTGGGGCTACCCCGCGTGCCCCGATCAGGAGCAGCATGGGCCCGTGTTCAAGCTGCTCGGCGCCGAGTCGATCGGGCTCGCGCTCTCGCACGGCTTCGCGGTCGACCCGGAGCAGTCCACGATCGCGATCGTGGCGCACCACCCGCAGGCCAGCTACTTCGGCATGCGCAGCGGCCGCATCCCGCCGGACCGCGCGAGCGGGGGCAGCGCGACTGCCGACGAAGCCGAGCCCGCGGCGGAAACGGCCGGTTAGCGGGCGTCGAGTTTCGCGCCGCCCTGGCGACTGCCGACGTGCAGCTCCACGGGCGCGGTGTGCAGCGCGCGCAGGCGCATGTCCTTCCAGGATGTGCCCTCACGGAGCAGCGCCGGCATGCCGAGCGTGACGGCGGTGGCGATCTCCACCGCCTGAAGGATGATGCCGTAGGCAAGAGCGTCGGCATGGCTCACGTGGTACGCGGAGAGCACCGCCACGCACGCCGCCTGGAACACGCCGAGGTTGGACGGCGTGGCCGGCAGTACGGCCGTCACGTTCACGGCGAACAGCACCGCGGCCGCCGCGCCGAAGCTGGCTGTGTGGTCGAGCCCGAGCGCGATGAGCAGCACGTAGCAGGCGGTGGCCTGGAGGCCCCACGCGGCGAGCTGGTTGAAGGCGGCCCACGAGCCGAGCCTGGGATGGCGGAAGACCTGGAGGCCGGCGCGGACCTGCTCCATCGCCCCGCGAACGGCGGCCATCGCGCGCCGCAGCCGCACGAAGCGCGACGGCTTGCCACGCCGCAGCAGGGCCGGCAGCAGCAGGACCAGCGCCAGCATTGCCGCCGGTGCGGAGGCGACGGCTATCAGCGCCTTCTCGTGCCCCTGGAAGACGGTGGCGGTGGAGAACATGATCGCTCCGAGCACAACCAGCGCGACGAGATTGAGAAGCGTCTGTGACACAACCGTGCCCAGCACGATCGGCAGGCGTTCTCGCACCCGGCCGAGCCGGCGTGAAACGATCAGGGCGCGCGAAGGCTCGCCCAGACGGGCGGGGAGCGTGGCGGACATGAGCACGCCGATCATCACGCCGCGCGTGGTGTCGCGGCGGCGGATGCGAACGCCCGGCAACGCGGACCGAAGCACCGCATGCCAGGACTCCGCGCGCAGGAACATCGACGCACACATGAGGCCGAGGGCGAGGAGCACCCAGGTGGGTGTGGCGGCGAGCAGCGCGTGGCCGATCGACTGGATCCCGATTCGCTGAAGCGCCAGCCAGCCGAGGCCCGCCGCGCCTGCGATGGCGGCCACGCCGGCCACCTTGCGCGCCACACGGGTGGCCCGGCGGCGCGTCTGGCCGGGCAGCACCGGCTCGAGCGACGGCAGCCGCCGCGCAGGATGGCGCCCGCCGGCGGACGACGGCACAACCCCGGCGCGGACGGCGGCGGACTTCACCGCTCCCGCCGGCTCAGGCATGGCCACGGCGTCTTCGTACGCGCGCTCCACCTCGGCCGCCACCTGCGGCCAAGCAAACCTCTCGGCGCGCTCGCGCGCGGCCGTGGACATCGCCTCGAGTCGCGCGCGGTCCACGCCAAGGTCGTGAAGCGCCTCGCCCAGCTGCACCGGATCGGCAACCCGGACGAGCACGCCGTCCACGCCGTCACGAACCACGTCGCGGTAGCCGGCGATGTCGGACGCGACCACCGGTGTGCGCGAGGCGAACGCCTCCGTGAGGACCATGCCGAAGCTCTCGCCGCCGAGCGAGGGCGCGCACAGCACGTCCGCGTCGTGCAGGAGCTGCCACTTCCGCTCCTCCGTCACGCGCCCGGCGATCTCGATGCCCTCGATGTCGAGCAGGAACGGCTCGACCTCCTCGTGCGTGGCGCCCGCGACGATCAGACGCGCCGGCACCCCGGCGCCGCGCAGCGCCTCGAACGAGCGCAGCAGCACGGGCAGGCCCTTGCGCTCCTCGGCTCGCCCGAGGAACAGCAGCTTGAGCTCCTCCTCCCTCACCTTGGGCCGTGGATCGGCGGCGGTGAGGTCCACGCCGTTGGGGATGATCCGGTACTCGCCGCCGTAGAAGCGGCGCGCCGTCCAGCGCGCTGCCTCGGATACTGCGATCCGGACGTGAAGTTTGTTGTAAAGACGGCGCGCGCCGATGAGCACTGCGGCCCCGTTGGAAATCCGGCTGGTGGAGTAGGCGTGGAAGGTGCCGACGAGCGGCGAGCGCGACCACTCTGTGGTGAGCCAGCTCGCGAACGGAGCGTTGGGCTCGTGGACGTGCACCACGTCGAACTTCTCCTGGCGCAGCACGCGGCTCAGCCTTGCGGGCCCGTCTGGGTAGACCGACAGGTTGGACACCGCGCCGTTCATCGGAAGCCCAGCCGTGCGGCCGAGCGGGATCAGGTAATCCGGCGCCTCGCGCGGCTCGGGCCGGGCACCCTTGTGGCTGATGCGCGCAAAGCGGTCATCGGGGTCGAATGGGGCCAGCAGCCTGACCTCGTGACCCTTCTCGATGAGCTCAGCTGCGAGCGCCTCGACGTGCCGTCCGACCCCGCCGGGGTAGGTGTAGGAATAAGGGGAGACGAGTCCTACGCGCACCCAGCTGATGGTAGCCCAGCAGGCGGTCGCGCGTTATGAAAGTTGTCTGATCTCACATACCCCACAAGGAGTACAAGGGCGACTGTGCCGATCATCACAATCATCGGGCCGGAATCATTGGCGAGGGCCCCGATGACCACCGCGAAGAACGATCCGATCACGGCCGCGCGGAACGGTCGCTCGCGCTGACCGGAGAGCGGCGCGAGGAGCTGCCGCCGCCTCACCACGCCCAATACGAGCAGCGCGACGAAGACGCCGATGGCGACCGGCGTCATGCCGCGCGTGAGCCCCGCGGTGGACAGGCGCCAGCGGCGCAGCAGCACCTTGCCGAGGTCGCCCGGGCCGCTCGACCTCGACAGGGTGTGTGTGAGATGCGCGCCACCGCCTATCGCGAGGTCGAGCAGCACCAGGGCTCCCACCGCGAGGATCGGCACGACGATCGCGAGGGCCACGGCCCGCGGCGTGGGCCCGCGATTGAGCGACGCCACCACGGCAGCGGCGCCCCCCGCGCCGAGCGTGATCACGCCGCCCACGTCAGCGCCGAGCCGCCCGGCGCCCACCACCACGGCGGCCACGAACGCCGCGAGCGCGAACGCGCGCGGAGCTGCACGCTCCGGCATGAGCGTGAGCGCCGCGCCGGTTCCCACCAGCACCGTGATCGCCAGGATGATCTCGAGCTCGTTGCCGATGCCGAAGAAGCGCGAGCCCCCCTTCGGGTTCGGGCCCGCGAGCGAGAGGCCGATCAGATGCGAGCCGAGCGCGAGGTCGATCGCGTGCGTGCCGAACGTGACCGCGGCAGGGACGAGCGGCGCGGCGGGCCACGGAAGCAAGGCGTCGGTGAGCGCTGCGAGCGCAAGTGCGCCGAAGGCGAGGATCAGCGCCTCCGCGAGCTCGGACGGCTGGATGGCCGCGGTGAAGAGCGCGAGCGCCGGGAGCCAGAGCGCTCCGAGGAAGACCATGCGTCCCATGGCGCGCAGGCCGGCGCGCCGCCGGATGAGCCAGAGGAGAAGCGCGGCCGCAGCCCACACCAGCGCGATCACCTCAACAGCGCGATCACGGTGAGGCAGGATCGCGTCGAGCCTCGCTTTGAGGTCGCGCACGTACCGCGCGTCGTGCGCCGAGCGCGACTCGATGCGCTCGCCCTGCATCTTGTTCGGCACCTTGAGGCCGAGCGCGCGCAGCACCGTTGCGGAGACGTCCGGCGCGGCGATGTAGCCGTCGCGGCGCGTGGTGGCCGAGCGGATCACGCCGTGGCCGGAGATTCCGGGACCCACGGCCCCGCTGTAGAGCAGCGTGAGCGGCTTCACCGGAGGAGCCTGCACCACCACCACGAGGTCTCCCGGCCGCCTCGCCCGCATCAGATCCGGCAGCGCCGCCGCCGACGGCAGCCGAGCTACGAGCAGGGACGACGAGCGCCACAGCGCCGCCGCCCGCGCGCCGAATCCCGCGGCGGGACCGACCGACACCCGCCCGATGCGCCCGCCCTCGTCGGCGGCGGCGAAAGATTCCGTGTCCTCTGCGCCGCTAACACCGGCATAGGCAACCGATCCCCCAGCCCGCTCGATCGTCGAGGCAAGCAAGCCCGGCACGACATCACCGGGAGCCGCACGCGCGCGGCGAAGCACCCGATCCCAACCTGCCACCTGCCCCCTGCCACCCCCGACCTGAAGCGCGAGCGGAGGGAGCGCCCGCGTATAGGCCCGCGTGGAAATCCGCGCGCCCTGCGAGAGGTCGATTGCGAATTGCGGCCGCTTGTACCCGCCGAGCGTGGGACTCGTCAATCCCAGCGAGAGCCCCGGCTGCACGAGCACCGGGCCGGGCAGAAAGAGCAGCGCAGCCCGCGGTCCGGGCGGGGCGGCCGCGGCCGGGGAGGCCACCGCCGCGAGCGCCGCCGCGGCGATCAACGCCCCGCATCTGCCACGCATGCGCCACACTCTATGGAGCCACGATGAGCGACCGTAACTTCGTCAAGTTCACCTTCATCAAGCTCGACCCCGCCTGGCGCCGGCGCGACTCCGCCGAGCGCATGCAGGACAAGGCCGAGTTCGCGGCGGCGTGCAACGACTTCGCCGAGGACCACTTCCTGCGCACCTACTCCCTCGTGGGCACGCGCGGCGACTGCGACCTGATGGTCCGCACGATCGCCTCCGACCTCGAGCCGATCCACGAGTTCCACGTGCTGCTCAACCAGACGGGTCTCATGCGCTACGCCGACATCGCCTACTCGTACCTCGCGATGACGAAGGAGTCCGTGTACTCGGAGGAGCCGCAGCCGCTCACACCGCGCCCTGGCTCGGACAGCCGCTACCTGATCGTGTATCCGATGTGGAAGAAGCGCGAGTGGTACCTGCTGGCGCCCGAGGAGCGGATGCGCATCATGCGCGGCCACATCGAGATCGGCAAGCGCTACACCGGCATCGACATCAACACGGCCTACTCCTACGGCCTCGACGACCAGGAGTTCGTGGTCTCGTTCAATGCCGACCATCCGAGCGAGTTCCTCGACCTCGTGCACGAGCTGCGGGGAACCGAGTCGAGCGCATACACCGAGAGCGAGACCCCGATCTTCACCTGCATCTCCGCGTCGGTCGAGCGGGCGCTTGGCGCGCTCGACGGCGAGGCGGTGTCGCTCCAGCCGGCCGGCTAGCCGCTCGCGCCGCCGCCGGGCGTCGCAGCCGTGCTCGGAGGGGCGGCGGCCGCGAGCCACGCGAACACGCTCACCGTTGCGGCGTCGATCTTCATGGCGTCCGCGGGCGCGTCCGGCGCCCGGCTGCCGTCCCAGCCCTTCAGGAAGAGGCCCTGCTTGTTCTGAGCGTTCGCCAGCGCGCGCTGCGCGTTGGCCACGGCGAGCTTGTACCAGGCGGCATTGTGGTCGTGCGCGTACACCTCGAGCATCCAGTGCAGGTACACGGCGTCGTACTGCGGGCCGTGGTGAAGAGCGCCGGTGAACTGCGTGAGGGCGTCGTTGCCGAGCTGCTCGGCCTTGTCGCAGAGCGTGTCGTCCTTCGTCGTCTGGCAGAGGGACACGAACGCGAGCATGAACGGCGACTGCACGTAGCCCATCAGGATCGGCGAGTTCGGGTCGCGCATGTAGAGCCCGTTGCTCGCGTCCCAGATGTGTGAGTCGGCCCACGAGATGAACTTCCGCGCCGTCTGCAGATAGGACCGGCGGTGCGTGGTCTGGTAGAGCAGCGCCGCCAGCGCGGTGCCCGAGGCGATGCTCTCGGACGAGCGGCTCACGTGCCGGTTGTCCCACCACACGCCGCCGCCCACACCGTCCGCCCATCCCGCCTGCGCGATGAGCTGGAAGGCGGTGTCCGCGTAGTTGAGATAGCGCCTCACGCGCGTGATCTGGTACGCCTCGAGGAAGGCCAGCCCGAGCCAGCCGTTGTCGTCGAAGAACACGTGCGCCCTCGGCCCGCGGCTCTGGCGCATGCTCGGGTTGAACCCGCCGATGTGCCGGCGGGTGTGCGGGATGTGCCCGGCCTGCGGGTTCCAGTACTGCCGGTAGGCGTTGTCGGCGAACCACTCCACCGCCCGCTTGTTCGCGGCTGTGGGCGCCGCCTCGGCGATTCCGTTCAGCGCACTGAACAGGTGCACCGTCGTCCAGATCGGCGCCCTGCCGTCCTGTCCCTTCGCAAGGCGGTCGTTGTACCAGGCGGTGCGCGAGTTGAACCAGTAGCGGTTGATGTTTCGCACGCCGGTCTCGGCCAGCTGGAGGTACTTCTCCTGGTCCCCGGCCAGCTTCCCGCCGCGCGGAGCGGGCGGCGCATTCGCCACCCGCGCCGCCACCGCCGAGCCCACGAGCGCGAGCACGAGCGCAGCAAGCAGCGCAGCCAGAAGCCGTCGTCGCCCCGATGTCCCCACGGGGCCATTGAACACAGCTCAGATAAGAGTGGTGCGGAGCGTTCCTAAAGATCGCGAGGAGATCTCGATCTCATCGCCGGCTTTGAGCCACACTCGCGGCTCCCGGACGCTGCCCACGCCGGAGGGCGTGCCGGTGGACACGATGTCCCCCGGCTCGAGCGTCATCAGCGTGGACAGATGGGCGAGCAGCTTCGGGATCGAGTGGATGAGGTCGGCGGTGGTGGCCGCCTGCATCACCTCGCCGTTCAGCTTCAGCTCGACGTCGATCGCGTCGGGGGCGCCCGCCTCATCCGGGGTGACGAGAGCGGGTCCGCAGGGCGCCGAGCCGTCGAACACCTTGCCGGGCAGCCATTGCGGCGTGGCGAACTGGAGGTCGCGCGCGGAGAGATCGTTCAGGAGGGTGTAGCCCGCGACGTGGTCGAGCGCCTGCGCCTCGGGCACGTCCTTGGCGCGGCGGCCCACCACGAACGCCACCTCGGCCTCGTAGTCGACCTTCTGGCTTGCCGCGGGCAACTTGACCTCCGCGCCCGCCGGCACGAGGGCGTTGCGGAACTTGGCGAAGAACGTGGGCGTCTCCGGCGCCTCCACGCCCGCCTCCGCGGCGTGCGAGCGGTAGTTGAGGCCGATGCAGATGATCTTGTCCGGGTCCGGGATGGGCGGCAGCAGCCGGACGTCGGAGAGGGCGAGCTCCTCGCCGTCGGCGGGCTCTCTGAGGGGGCCGGCGGCGATCAGGTCGCGGAGGCTGTCCCCCACGTCCACCACGCGCTCGCGGTCCCGGAGAAACCCGGCGCGCGGGCCGCTGCCTGCGTCGTAAGTCACGAAGCGCACGCGCGGCAGCTTACGAACTTGTCATCCTTATGGCGTGAACAAGCTTCGAACCGTACTCATTGCAGGGGTTTTTGCTGTCCTCGCCGCCATTCCGGCGAGCGCGGCGACGCCGAAGACGCTTCCGTCGGGCGCCACCATCGCCGGCGTCGACGTGTCCGGCCTCGACGCTGCGGATGCCACCGCGAAGGCGCAGGCCGCACTCGCGCCGGTGTGGGAGCGGCCGATGAGCGTGGGCATCGCCGGCACGGTCCAGCAGGTGGCCAGCGCCGATCTCGGCCAGACCGTGGATTACGCGGGGATGGTCTCGGACGCGTTCAAGCAGGCGGCGCGCCACCGGCCGGTGCACATCCGCCTCTCCCGCACGATCGACGGGAAGAAGCTGAGCGCTGAGGTGACCAAGCTCGGCAAGCCCTACTACCGCGCGCCACGCAACTCGCGCGTCGTGCTCGGCGTGACGAAGATCAAGCGCATCCACGGCCGCCTCGGACGCGGCATCGACTCATCGAAGCTCCGCCAGAAGATCATCGACGAGCTGCGCCATCCCACCCCGTCGCGCATCGTGCACGCGCGGGTGCAGAGCCTGCGCCCGGCGGTCACGCTGAAGACGCTCGCACGCAAGTACGCGACCTACATCTCCGTGGACCGCGGCCACTTCAAGCTGAGGCTCTTCAAGCGGCTGCGGCTCGTGAAGACGTATCCAATCGCCGTCGGCATGGCGGGCCTCGAGACACCGGCCGGTATCCGTCACGTGCTCGAGAAGCAGGTGAACCCGGCGTGGCACGTGCCGAACAGCCCGTGGGCCGGCTCGCTGGCCGGGCAGACCATTCCCGCTAGCGATCCGCGCGACCCGATCAAGGCGCGCTGGCTGGGGCTCGGCGACGGCGTGGGCATCCACGGCACGTCAGAGGACTGGTCGATCGGCACGCGCGCGTCTCACGGCTGCATCCGGATGCACGTGAGCGATGTGATCGACCTCTACCCACGCGTGCCGGTGGGCACGCCGGTGCTGATCCACTGAGCGCGGGGCGCAACCGCGCGATCGACCACCTGCGCGCCTCCGACGAGGTGATGCGCGCGCTCGTGGAGGAGCACGGCCCGCTGAGCATCCAGGAGCGCCGTCGCGGGCGGCCCACCGACGCGTACGGCACGCTGGTGCGCTCGATCGTGGGGCAGCAGCTGTCCACGAAGGCGGCGGCCACCATCTACACCCGCGTGCTCGAGCTGTTCGGTGGCAGGGTGCCCACGCCGCGCCAGCTGATTGACACCGAGCCGGACGCGCTGCGTGCGGCGGGGCTCTCGCGCGCGAAGGTCGCGTACCTGCGGGACCTGGCGGAGCGTGTGGAGGACGGAGACCTCGATCTCGATCAGCTTGCGGAGCTCTCCGACCGCCAGGTGTCCGAACAGCTCACGGCGATCAAGGGCATCGGCCAGTGGAGCGCCGACATGTTCATGATCTTCCACCTCGGCCGTCCAGACGTGCTGGCGGTGGGCGACCTCGGGATCCGGCGGGCCGTGGAGCGCGCCTACACGCTTCCTGAGATCCCGGACCCTGAGACGCTCACCCGGATCGCCGAGCCGTGGCGGCCGTACCGCTCGCTGGCGTGCCTGTACCTCTGGGCGTCGCTCGACAACGCGCCGGCTTAAGAACGCGATTATCTGGCGTCCCTAGCCTCCGGGTATGCGGCGCGGCCTGGGACCCGGCGTGGCACTGCTGTTCGTCGCGCTCCTCGTTGTGCGGCGCCTCGTGGTGCGCGACAGCGCGCACTTCGCGCACGGCGTGCTGCGAGTGCTGGTGGTGGTGGTCGCCCTCGTCGCGATAGCCGCGATCCGGTTGCTCGCCACCCGCCGCCGCTGACGCGCGTTCAGATCTGCTGCGAGATCCGCGCGATGCGGTTCATCATCGGGACGCTCGGCGACGAATCGGTCGCCACCTTCTCGAGCAGGATGTTGAGGTAATCCCGCATCAGATACGGCGGCATCAGCTGCTCGATCAGCTGCATCTGGGTCGCGCTCGGATGCTTGTCCTGCCGGACCTTCTCGAGCAGCAGCCGGACGATCGCGTTCCGTGCCTCCTCACCGAGGCTCACCTGATGCTGATTCGCCACGCCGGTGTCCTACCCGAGTCGCGACGGGCGACTCGCAAATAGGCGCAGTTGCGTTCATTCCGAGCGATCCGCCGCACCTACCGGCGTTGAACGCGAAGCCGACGGCCCGTCAGGCTCTATGGAGAAGGTGCGGGCCGGTCAGGCGGGAGCGCCGCAGCTCGGATCTTCGTCCGCAACTCGGAACGAGGAGCCGCATCCGCAGGCGGCCACGACATTCGGGTTGTTCACCTCGAAGCCGGCGCCCATAAGGCTTTCCTTGTAATCCACGACCGAGCCGTTCACGTACTGGAGGCTCGCCTCGTCGACGATCACGCGGATGCCGTGGTCCTCGAACACGTGGTCGCCCTCGCGCTGCTCGTCGAGGGCGAGCGCATACTGGAACCCGGAGCAGCCGCCGCCGCGCACGCCTACGCGCAATCCGGCGCCCTCCGTGGGCTCCTGGCTTGCCAAGAAGGAACTGACCTTCTCGGCGGCGATGTCAGTGAGAGTGACCATCTGCGTCCGATTGTAGCTGTCTTGCCAGCTATCTTTGTCGGACGAATATGCCCACGCCTGAAGAGCTGAAAACACGCATCGAGAGCGCGCTACCGGGATCTACGGCGACCGTGGAGGACCTCACGGGCGGCGGCGATCACTTCCGCGCCGAGGTGGTTTCGGACCGTTTCGAGGGGATGTCCCGCATCGAGCAGCACCAGCTCGTTTACGGCATCTTCGGTGACGAGGTGGGTGGGGCGATCCACGCCCTTTCGATCAAGACTTCGACCCCGGGGGGCACCCGATGACCAACCAGGAGATCCACGACTTCCTTCAGAACGCGATCGACGAGAACCGCGTGATGCTGTTCATGAAGGGCACGCCCGACGCGCCCCGCTGCGGCTTCTCGATGCGCACCTCCGCGGCGCTCAACGCCATGGGCGTGCAGTACGCGGCGATGGACATCCTGCCCGACCCCCGCATCCGCGAGGAGCTCTCGGCGATCTCCGGCTGGCCGACGATCCCGCAGCTCTTCATCGACAAGAAGCTCGTCGGCGGCTGCGACATCGTGCTCGAGATGTACGAGTCGGGCGAACTGGCGCAGGCGCTCGGGGTGGAGCAGCCAAAGGAAGAGCCGCGGGCGCCCGAGGCAGAGGCACCGCAGACTGCTCCGCTCGGTCTAGAGAACCGGTTGAGCTAGGGCATAGGGCATAGGGCAGAGTCATAGGGGTTGTTCCTCTGACCTATGACCTCTGACCTATGACCTGATCCCGCAACTCCATCCCGCGCCCTCTGTTACTAATAGCCGTGCTTGCAGGACTTTCGGCTCGTGCCGATTAGACAGAGAGCTGTGAGAACTCGCACGGCAACCCTCCTCGCCCTCGCGGGCGCCGTTCTCTCGCTCAGCGCCTCGTCCGCTGAAGCGCGTTCGCGAGCGCCGCGCATCACGTCGGTGCGCTGCTGGCCGATCGCGGTCTGCACCAAGGATCCGCACACGGTCGCGCCCGGCGGCCGCCTGCGCTTCCGTGGGCGCAACCTCACCCGGCACCACATGCTCGTCGTGTGGAGCCGGCGCGTGCGTTCGGCCTCGGGCGGCAAGCGGGTGGCGCTCACCTCGAAGCTGCGCGTGCGCAAGGGGGACGGCTTCGTCACCAGCGTTCCCGCGAGCGCGAGGTCGGGACGCATCCGGATCATCGGTCCGCACGGCGTCCGCTCGAACGTCGTGGGGCCGCTGCACGTCCACAAGTTCACCCTGCCGCACGCCGTCCAGGGCAGCGGCACCGCGTTCGGCGGCACCGGCATGTGGATCTGGTACGTGAGCAAGTCCGCTGACGGCACCAGCGCCGGCATCGCCGCCCAGGCCGCGCAGTACGGCGTGAACACGGTCTTCGTGAAGAGCTCGGATGGCACGTCGTGGTGGAGCCAGTTCTCCCCCACGCTCGTGGCGGCTCTCAAGGCGGCGGGCCTGCACGTGTGCGCCTGGCAGTTCGTGTACGGCCAGGACCCGGCCACCGAGGCCTCACTCGGCACGAAGGCCGCCCAGACGGGCGCCGACTGCCTCGTGATCGACGCCGAGGGCCAGTACGAGGGCCTCTACTCGCAGGCGCAGACCTACATCGACGACCTGCGTGCCGGCGTCGGGCCCGACTACCCCGTGGGGCTCGCGAGCTTCCCGTACGTGGACTACCACCCTTCGCTGCCCTACTCGGTCTTCCTCGGGCCGAACGGGGCGCAGTACAACGCGCCTCAGGTCTACTGGAAGGCGATCGGCACGAGCGTGGACACCGCGCTCGCTCACACGTACCAGTGGAACTCGGTGTACGCGCGGCAGATCTTCCCGCTCGGCCAGCTCTACGACAACCCGTCCAGCGCCGATGTGCAGCGCTTCCGGGCTCTGTCCGAGGGCTACGGCGCGCCGGGGGTGAGCTGGTGGTCGTGGCAGTCGGCGTCGAGCGCCGGCTGGAGCGCCATCGCGCCGCCCAACCCCGCCCCGGTGGTGCCGCTGTCTCCGGGATACCCGCTCCTCAAGTCCGGCTCAAAGGGCGACGTGGTGCTGTGGGCGCAGGAGCACCTCATGTCGGCGGGACAGCCGATCTCGCCCACCGGCACCTACGACTCCGCCACGGTGAACGCGGTCGACGCGTTCCAGGCTGCCAACGCCCTTCCGGTCACGGGCCAGGTGGACAACAACACGTGGCCGGTCCTTCTGCGCTACCAGCCGGCGCCCGTGTCGTGGACGAGCAAGAAGGCGCGAGCCTCCAGGGCCGGCACGCGACGCAACGGCCCGCGCTCGGCGTTCCTGCACGCGAAGCGCTACGAGATCCCGCGCACGCCGCCCGGCCCCTAGCGGGGTCGCTTCCGGCGCGGCGCGCGTGATGCGGCCTGGCGAGCGTAGGTGCTGGCCTGGCGCGAGTAGCGCTTGGCCTGGTCGATGTAGCGCTGCTTCTCCTCTTGGCTCATCGAGTCCCAGCGCCGGTAGGCCATGAGCATGAGCGGATAGAGCTTCCTTGCGGTCCTGTAGGCGCGCCGGTAACCGGGCATCAGCGGGCCTCCTGCGCCGGCTCCACCGGCTGTGCCGCCTGTAGGTGATCGATGTACTCGCAGATGCGCTTGGAGTCGCTGATCACCTGTCCGCCGTGCACGAACACGGGCACCCACCGCTGGCCCGTGAGCTCCTCGACCTCCGGCCTGTCTCGTTTCAGATAGGGCACGCGCACCTCGTCGAACTCGATACCCGCTCGGCGCAGCCTTCTAGCCACCTTTCCACACGCGCATAGAAGGTCGGTGGGCGTCTTGCAGCGGTAGAGCGTCGCCATGCGCCGAGGTTAGCGGGGCCGGCGAGCTCCTTCGGCAGGCCGGCCGTGAAGCACCCGCTCCGTGTCGCGGTAGCCCTCCCACAGCAGCCTCTTCGACTTGCCAGGGTGAGCGTTGAGCATCGCGAGGGGATCGAACATCCCGGTCTCGGGGCTCGGCTCGAGCACCGTGACGTTGATGCCGTGGTACTGCCCGTTCTCTAGCTTCTTCTCGAGTCGCGAGGAGTTCCCGACCGTGCGCCAGAACACGTCGTACATGCGCAGCGCCACCTGCGGGACGAAGCGCAGAGAATCGGCGCGCGGCAGCTCCGACGGCACCACCGAGAGGATGTAGATGTCCGTGGCGCCCCACTGCTCGGCGTACTCGAACGGCACGTTCCAGAGGAAGCCGCCGTCCGCGTACATGTCGCCATCGAGCTCGATCAGCGGGTGAAGGATCGGGATCGAGTAGCCGATCCGCGTGACGGTGCGAAAGCGCTCGACGGTCTCCTCGGTGCGGTTGCCGCGCAGCTCCTCGTGCCCGGCGGAGAGGTTGGCGAGGATGTAGGTGAGCTCGCGATCCGAGTGGAAGCAGCGGTCGAAGTCCACCTCCTTCTCGAAGTAGCGCACGAGCCGGTCCATCGAGAAGAACGAGTTGCCGAAGAGCGCGTTGCGGCGCAGCGACACGTCGAGGATCTGCGGGAGCGAGCGGGCGCGCGACCAGAATGCCCAGACCGCGTCGGCCCCGCCGCTCGTGTAGACGAGCGAGTTGCAAACGCCGATCGAGGAGCCGACGATCAGGTCGGGAACGATGCCCTCGTCGTCGAGGCGCTTGAGGCAACCGGCCTGGTACGCGCCGCGCGAGGCGCCGCCCGCGAGGATAAAGGCGACTCTGCTCACCGGAGCCGGCCCACCACGCCCTCGATCGTGGAGAGCGTCCGGGCAGCGAGCTTGTACTGGAAGGGCTGGGAGCGCTTCGCGCGCGCCATGCGATCGCCGTCACGCTCGAGGTACCACTGCACGGTTTCCTCGATCGTGTCCTCGTGCGGGGAGGTGGTCCAGCCGAGCTCGCGCTTGGCCTTGCCGTTGCGATAGGTCCACCACTGGCTCGCGGACTTCACCTCCATCGGCGTGACCGGTGGGCGACCCGGACCGCGCTGCAGCAAGTCGACCATCCGGAGCGCGAGAGCCGGCGGGAGCTTGAGCGGCGGGGGCTCTACCCCGGAGACGCGGGCGAGGTCCGCGAACAGGCGGTCCCACGTGTAGTTGCGGTTGCCGAGGATGTAGCGCTCACCCGGTGTGCCCTTCTCGTCCGCGAGCAGGTGGCCGCGCGCGACGTCCTGCACGTCCACCACGTTGAGGGCGCCGTCAGTGTAGACCGGGATGCGCCCGAGCAGGAAGCGGCGCACGATGCCCGTGGAACCGCCGTGAACGTCACCGCGGCCGTACACGAAGGTGGGGTTCACGCACACCACCGGCAGCCCGTGGGCAGCCAGGCGCATCGCCTCCATCTCGGCCTCGTGCTTCGAGTTGATGTAGGGAATGCCGAGCCCGCCCGCCGTGAACACCTGGCTCTCGTCGGCGGTCTTGCCGGCGGGCGCCGGTCCGATGGCCGCGACGCTCGAGGTGAACACGACCCTCTCCACCTCGGCGCGAAGGCACTCCTCGAGCAGCGTGCGCGTGCCCACGGCGTTCACCTCGAACACGCGCTCCACGTCGCGCTCGCGAAGTGACACCAGTCCAGCGCAGTGGAACACGCGGGTCGCGCCGGCCACAGCACGGCGCACGGAGCGGCGATCGAGGAGGTCGCACTTCACCTCCTCGTACTCGAGGTCGGCGAGCGCCTCCTTGGGAGAGCCGGCGCGCACCGCGAGGCGCAGCTCGTCACCGCGGGCGGCAAGCGCTCGCGCAACGTGCGAGCCGATGAAGCCGGTCGCGCCGGTGACGAGCGTCTTGGGCACGCGGCGCAGTCTAGGGGCCGCCCTGGTGCGGCCGGGGAGCTACTCGGCGCGGGCTTCGAGCTCGCGCTGGCAGCTCACGCAGCGCTGGGCGTCAGGCAGAGCCTTGAGGCGC
The DNA here is from genome assembly GCA_036378175.1 of Thermoleophilaceae bacterium. Taxonomy (GTDB): domain Bacteria; phylum Actinomycetota; class Thermoleophilia; order Solirubrobacterales; family Thermoleophilaceae; genus JAICJR01. The sequence continues at coordinate 88,405 of DASUWY010000040.1, read as the reverse complement.
GCCGCGGGGATGCGGTCGCCGCAGTCCACGCAGGCGCCTTCCTGCGTGACCTCGACGATCGCGGGGGGTTCGGGGGAAAGGGGTTGGTCGAGCTCCGGATGGCCGAGACTCGGATGGAGTTGGGTGCTCGCTCGCGTCCTGGTCATCTCCGCCGAACGCTCCCTAAGCAGAGTCTCTACTCGGTCCAGCTCGAAACTCGTCAAGAATCCCTCCTCCGAGTTGCAGTCGCCCCATCCCGGCTCCGCCCCTCTTGCGACCCGGGCTCTCTGTAGGCTGCCCGCGCATGTCGCGCGTTGCAGTGGTCACGGACACTACCGCTTATCTACCCAGCGATGTCGTCCGCGACCATCAGATACACCTCGTATCCCTGTATGTCAACTTCGGGGGCGAGCGAACTGTTCGCGAAGCGGACATAACGGACTACGACCGCTTCTACGCGGAGCTGCGCGACGCCGACACGCTGCCCACCACTTCGCAGCCCGCGGTGGGCGATTTCCTGGGCGTGTACGAGCCGCTCCTCGAGCAGGGCCTAGACGTGCTGTCGATCCACATTTCCGCCGGACTCTCCGGAACCTGCGACGCCGCCCGGCAGGCGGTGGAGACCCTCGAACGGTCCGGGCAGCCGGGCCGCGTGCGCGTGCTCGACTCGGCAACCGGGGCCGGCGGAATCGGGCTGGTGGCGCTCGGCGCGGCCAAGGCGGCGCGCGAGGGCGGCGACCTGGACGCCGTCGAAGCCGCCGCGCGGGAGGTCCGCAAGGAGCTGAAGATCTGGTTCGCCATCGACACGCTCGAGTACCTCCGCCGCGGCGGGCGCATAGGCGCCGCGAGCGCGTGGATCGGGTCCACGCTGAAGATCAAGCCGATCCTCACCGTGGAGAGCGAGATGACTCCTGTGGAGCGCGTGCGCACGAGCGCCCGCATGTTCGACCGCATGGTCGAGTACGCCCGCGAGCGCCACGCCGACGGCGCCGACGGCTGGGTTGTGCAGCACATCCAGAGCCCGGACCAGGCGGCGCGCCTGGCTGACGCCTGCCGTGAGATCTACGGAAGCGAGCCGGTGTGGATTTCAGAGATCGGGCCGGTGCTGGGTGTGCATACCGGGCCTGGGCTGCTGGGCGTGGGTGGGGTGCGGCGGGGGCTGGTCGAGTAGGGCATAGGGCATGGGGCGTAGGGGGCGAAGGATTGCTCGTTTCGCCCTTATCGGGGCGTGGATCACAAGGACCTACGCGCGTATCAGCTCGCTCGGGCGTTAGCGCAGGACCTTCGCGCCGCAGTGGCTGACTGGGATTCGTTCGACCTATGGTCGATCGGCATACAACTTGTTCGCACGGCCGATTCAGTTGGAGCGAACATCGCTGAAGCGCGGGGGCGCTGGCATCGCCCAGACCAGCAGCGGTTCCTCTACGTAGCGCGAGGCTCCTTGTACGAGACCGAGCACTGGATAGAGGTGGCTCAGGAAGCTGGTCTGTTGCGGTCCGACGCCGGCAAACCGTTGGCTGAGCTCGCCCGGACCCTGAACGGCTTAATACGAAGCCGCGGCGCCTGAACCCATGCCCTATGCCCTATGCCCCATGCCCTGTTACGGCAACTCCGGCGCAATCTCCGGCGCCGGCGGTGGCGGCTCGGTGACCGCTATACGTGCCTTCCTGGCGTTCCAGATGTCCTTCACCACGATCTGCAACCCCGCCGCCACCGGGATTGCCAGCAGCGCGCCGAGCACGCCGAGCTGGCTTCCGCCTATCAGCACCGCCACGAGCACCACGAGCGGGTGGAGCGCGACGGTGCGGCGGTAGATCACCGGCTGGAGGATGTTGTTCTCGATCTGCTGGTAGACGATGAAGTAGATCGCCCAGACGATCACCGCGGTTGGGAAGTTGGCGATTGCGGCGACGATGCCGATGCCGACGCCTCCGATGGTCGCCCCCACGAGCGGGATGAGGTCGAGGAACGCCATCAACACGGACAGGGGAACGGCAAAGGGGACGTTGAGGATCTCGAGCACGATCCATGTGCCCGTGCCGGCGATCACCGAGATGATCAGGTTGCCCACCACGTACCCGCTCGTGGCCTCGTAGACGTCGTCCATCACCTTCCGTATGCGCTGCGCGCGCTCGGGAGGGAACTGGCGTAAGCCCCAGCCCACCATCCGTTTTCCGTCTAACAGGAAGAAGAACGTGAGGACGAGCACCGTGACGAGCTGGAAGAGCGCGGAGAACACGCCGACGGTGACTGAAGTGAGCGCGCTCGCCGCGGTGCCGAGGCGGCTCGGGAGCTTCTTCGCCTCCGTGTTGAGCTTCTCAGTGATGTGGTACTTGTTGTCGTACTTGCGCACCGTCTTGTTCTTGCGCAGGTCCTGCACGTAGGTGGGCACCTTGTTCACGAAGTGGTTGACGCCGCTCACGATCGGCGGGACCACGAGCAGGCCCAGCCCGACTATCGCGCCCAGGATCGTGAGGTAGACGAGGAAGATCGCGAGGCTCCGCGGCATTCGCGCGCGGCGCTGGTAGAGGTCCACGGCCGGCCCCAGCGCGACGGCCAGGAACACCGAGATGAACAGCATCTCGAGGATCGACCGAACCAGGTACAGGACGTACAGCACCGCGGCAGTGGCCGCAATGATCAGCAGCACCTTGACGATCGCCCGCGTGCTCGGCACTGCGGACGCAGGCTAATCAGCGGCTCGGATGCCCCTTAGCGGCGCCGGAAGAGACCGAAGGTGGCGGCCACGCCGCCGCCGATCAGGAACCCGGCGACAGCGGCTCCGATGATCGCCTGCTTGCGGTTCTCGACGAGCTGGCGGCGCCAGTTCGTGAGCTCCTTCACCTTGCCCTGGAGGTCGTTGAGCGAGTACTCGAGCTCGGTGCGGGTGGCTTGGAGCGAGGCGCGGATCTCCTCCGGTTGGCGCGTCGGCATCAGCTACGCGCCTCCTCGAGCGCCGCGCGCGTCTTCTTGGCTTCCTCGATCGCCATATCCGGCGTGGGCGGCGCGCCCTTGCGGAAGAAGCGGACGGCCAGACCGCCGGCGAGCGCCCCGAACAGAAGGAGGATCCCGGTGGTGACCAGGTAGCCGAGCCAGACCGCGTTCCAGTTGAACAGGTCGACCCAGAACCAGGACAGCGCGTGGAAGAAGTAGATGAGCGTGAAGACGAGGAACACGCCGGCCGCAGCGCCGAACCCGGCGCCCTTGGCGAGGCGCATCGCCTTCTGCTGCATCTCCGCCTTGGCCAACTCGATCTCCTCGCGCACGAGGAGCGTGGCCTTCTCCGAGACCTCGTTGACGATCTCGCCCAGCGATTTCTCGGCGGTGCCAGGAGGCGTACTGCCGTTGCCGCTCGCCATCAGTCGTCCCCTCCAAGCTTCTTCAAGATCTTTGCGAGCACGAAGCCGCCCGCGAATGCCGCGCCGATGAGGGGGAGCGGGTCGCCGCCGCTGTCAGCGGCTGCGTGTCCCTCCCACGGAGATTGGCTGGGGCTCGGCTGCTCCTCCACAGCCGGCACTTCCTGGGTTTCTTGCGTGCTCTCTTGGTCGGACATCTCTAGTCGGGTGGATCCTCATCGAAGATCCGCACCCATATCGCCGTCGCGATCTTGTTCGCGACGATCGTGGTGAGGGCGCCTATACCCGCGAGCAGGCCGCTCCATGCGAGCCGTTTGACCATGTCATTTCCCATGGGGTCGGCAGTCTAACTACGCGGGGGCGCCCACCGCGTCCGACTCGAGGCCCCCGCAGATAGCCTCGACCACGAGGCCCTTGGCGCGCTCGTAGTCCTCGTCCGACTTCGGGAGGATGTCGAAGATCCACGCGGTGAGCAGCTGCTCGATCGCGCCGTAGAAGCACATCGCGGCGAACTCGGCCGAGATGTCGGATTTGAAGCTGCCGTCCACCCGCGCCTGCTCCACGATTCCGGCGATGAGGTTGTACGCCTCGCGGATCTTTGGCAGGTGATGGCGGCCGAAGGTGTTCGCCGCGCGCGTGACCTCCACGATGATCACTTTCATCAGGTCGGGCTCGTGGCGGTAGGAGTCGATGATGAAGCCGGCCACCTGGCCGAGCTTGTCCCGCGCGCTGAGCTGATCGCGCGAGTCGATCTCCACGATCGCGTCGAGCATCAGCTGCCAGCGCTCGGTGAAGAGCGTGTTGAGGATCTCCTCCTTGGAGCTGAAGTAGTGGTAGACGAGCCCGTAGGCCACGCCCGCCTCGTCCGCGACGTCAGACACGCGGCAGCTGTGGAAGCCCTGGCGCGCGAACACGCGGATCGCGGCGTCGAGGATCACACGCTGCTTGTCGACGCCGGTGCCGTGGCGCCCGCTGGCGGCCATCAGGCGGAGATCTCCTGTGGCCAGGCGTAGGTGGCCGGCATGCGGTTGGCGAGACTCGGGAGCTGCTCGCGCACCTCGTCCTGGCGGGCGAGGTCGAGATCGGCGGCGATGAAGGTCTCCTCGTCAGGCGCACGCGCCAGCACCTCTCCCCACGGGTCGACGATCATCGAGCCGCCAAAGCTCTCCTTGCCTTCGGGATGGCGGCCGATCTGGTCCGCGGCGATCACGAACGCCTGGTTCTCGATCGCGCGGGCGCGCAGCAGCACCTCCCAGTGCGCCTGCCCGGTGATCTTCGTGAATGCCGCCGGCACGAGCAGGACGCGCGCGCCGCGGATCGCGAGAATCCGGTAGAGCTCCGGGAAGCGGAGGTCGTAGCAGACGGTCATGCCGAGCGGCACGCCGTCGCGCGTCTCGGACAGCACGATCTCCTCGCCCGGATCCTCAGATTCGGACTCGCGGTACTCGACCCCGCCCACGAGCACGTCGAACATGTGGATCTTGCGGTAGAGCGCCTTCTGCTCGCCGTCGGGGCCGAAGTGGATCGAGGTGTTGCCGAGCTTCTCGCGGCCGTCGCGGCGCTCGGAGATCGAGCCGGCCACCAGGTCGATGCCGAGCTCGCGCGCGGTCTGGCGTGCCCACTCGAGCGCGGGCCCAGGCTCGTCCAGCGACTCGGCCGCGCGCACGTAGTCCTCGTGCGAACCGAGCGCGGTCCACTTCTCCGGCAGCAGCACGAGCTCGGCGCCGTCGGCCGCGGCCGCGCGGGTCAGGCGGTCCGCCGTCGCGAGGTTGCGCTGCTTGTCTTCGTTCGAGTTGAGCTGTATCGCAGCGACACGCACCGCGATCCCCCCTCCATTGACTGATCAGTCAATCCAGAAGCTTACTTGGCAGGGCTGCATACCCGGGCCAGCCGGGTGCGTACCGTACGGGGCGTGGCGGCCGGATTGAACACGTTCGCGGGAGTGCGGCTGGACCGCGCCGGCCCGCGGCGCACTGACGAGCGCTGGCTGACGGAGCGGCTGGCCGACCGCAGCTCGCGCGCGCTGCTCGTGGCGCAGGAGGGCGTCTACGTGAACGGCCACTCGCGCCCCGCCCTCGTGCCCCTCCCGGCAGGCGGCGAGCCGGTACTGCTCGGACTCGACGCTCATGGTGCGGTGTTCGCGGTGGACGCCGAAGGCGTCGAGCCGCCCGACGGTGCGCAGCTCATGGGCTTGCGCGATGTCGGCGCGCTGTTCTCGCCCGAGGACGCCGGGCTGCTCGCGTACGCCACCGCAATGGTGAACTGGCATCGGAGGCATCCCCACTGCGCCGTCTGCGGCGCGTTGACGCACATGGAGGAGGCGGGCTTCCTGCGCCGCTGCCCGAACTGCGGCGCCGAGCACCATCCGCGCACCGACCCGGTGGTGATCATGCTCGTGCACGACGGCGATCGCGCGCTGCTCGGACGCCAGCCCACCTGGCCGGCCGGGCGTTACTCCGCGCTTGCCGGGTTCGTCGAGCCCGGCGAGAGCCTCGAGGAGGCCGTGGCTCGCGAGGTGCTCGAGGAGACATCCGTACAGGTGGAGGACGTGCGCTACCGCTCTTCACAACCGTGGCCGTTCCCGGCGTCGCTGATGCTCGGGTTCCATGCGCGCTATGCGGGTGGCGACGCCGCCGTCGGCGACGGCGAGCTGGACGACGTGCGCTGGTTTGAGCGCTCGGAGCTCGAGGCGACCGCTCGCGGCGAAACCGACTTCCACCTCCCGCCGCCGCTCGCGATCGCCCGACGGCTTATCGACGAGTGGCTCAGCCGGTAGACGCGGCCGGCGCGATGTTCTGGTTGAGGTGGAACACGTTGTCGGGGTCGTAACGCGCCTTTATCTCCGCCAGGCGGCTCCGGTTCGGGCCGTAGGCGGCGTCGATCGCACCGGCGTCCTCGTCATCGCCGAAGTAGTTGAGCCAGCGGCCGTCCGCGCGGTGGGGAGCCACCGCGTCGTAGGTCTCGCGAGTCCAGCTCACGCATGCGTCGGTGGCGGCCGGATCGGTCCAGACGGTTGGGATCAGCAGGTTGTAGCCCGCGGCCCTGTGCGGCACCGCCGTCGCCGTCGGCTCCACCCGGGTAACGGCTCCGTGGAAGTGCTCGAACAGGATCGCGCCCATCGGCGTGGGGCAGGAGGCGAAGCGTTCGACCACGGTGTCGATCAACCCGTCGTCGATTCCGCGCACGAAGGTCGACTTCCAGTAGTTCAACGAGCCCTTCGGGTAGCCCGCGTCGAGCAGCGTGTTCATCACCGGATACGGCATCGGCCCCACTTCCACCATTGCGGGCTGGCCCCACTCGAGCAGCGGCGCTATCTCCCGCTCCGCGTCCTCGCGGGCGCCCGCGTGGCAGAGCACCAGCGCCGCGAGCGGCATTCCGGACCCGTCCGGCGCGTGCACGAGCCCGCTGAACATCGTGAGCTCGTCCGATGCCTCGGCGGTGGCCTGCCGGTAGAGGCGCAGCAGGTCCGGCGCGGCGTCGATCGGGTGCGCGATGAGGCCGCCCACGATCTCCGCGATCGGGTGGAGGCGAAACACGAACGACGTGACCACGCCGAAGTTCCCACCGCCGCCGCGGATCGCCCAGAAGAGGTCCTCGTGCTCTCCCGGTGCGGCGCGAACCACCGCGCCGGTGGTGAGGACCACCTCGGCCTCCAGGAGGTTGTCGGCCGCCAGCCCGCACACGCCCATCAGCCAGCCGAGGCCGCCGCCGAGCGTGTAGCCGCCCACGCCGGTGGTGGAGATCGCGCCGCCCGTGACCGCGAGCCCATGCACCGCCGCCTCGCGATTCACGTCGCTCCACAGCGCGCCGCCCTGAACGCGCGCGGTCCGGGTCCTCGGATCCACGTCCACGCCGCGCATCAGCGACAGATCGATGACGAGGCCGCCTTCCGACAGCGCGCGGCCGGAGACGTTGTGCCCGCCGCCCCTGACGGCGAGCTCGAGACCCTCGGAGCTCGCGAACCGCACGGCCTCGGCCACGTCGGACGCGCCCCGGCAGCAGGCCAGCAGCACGGGGTGCTTGTCCACGAGCCCGTTGTGGCAGAGCCTCAGCTCGTCATAGGTCGGATCCTCCGGCCCGACGAGGGTTCCTCCAAAGCGGGAAGCGAGATCGTCCCGGCGTTCCGGGACGAGAGCAGAGACGGTCATGGGGCCTTTCCTTCCTCGGGATACGCGAGCCTCAGTGCCTAACGTACACCGGCTGGCCCCTGGCTCCTAGCTGTTAGCCGCCAGCTCTTCGATCAGGTCGGCTGCCGTCTCTGTGCCGGGGCGTTGCCGGAGCCGGGTGCTGGTCTTGTTCAGGCGCTGCTTCACGTCCTCGTCCGCCAGCAGCGTGTCGATCGCGCTTCTGAGCTGCTCCGGCTCGTGGCAGTAGGTGTCCAGGCGTATGCCGAAGCCCTTCTCATGGATCCGCTGGGCGTTGTCGTATTGGTCCCAGAAGAGCGGCAGGACGACCATGGGCTTCCCGAACCAGAGGCACTCGGTCACCGTGTTGTTGCCGCCGTGCGTGATCACGAGGTCCACCTGGGGCAGTAGCGATGCCTGCGGCAGGAACTCCTCCCCCACCATGTTGTCCGCGAGCTCGAGCTGGTCGTGCTGCGGACCCTTCGACACGATCACGCGGTAACGCGTATCCGCCAGTGCGCCGATCAGCGTGCGCATCAGGTCCACGTCCGCCGAGCCGAGGGAGCCGAGCGACAGGTAGACCAGCGGGCCGTCGCCGTCGGGCGCGCCGTTCCACGGAGCGTCCGTTGCCCGCACGCTCGCCTCGAGGTTGTGCCAGGTGGGCGCCGGCGGTCGCTCGCGCGCGTAGTCCACCTCGCGCGGGTACAGCGACAGGTTGAGCCACGGCGACTCGTGCATGAAGTCGAGCTCGGGCAGCGGCGGGGCGCCGCGCTGGCGGCAGAACTCGTCGAAGTCCGCATGTAGGTCCGCGTGCGCGCGGCGGTATTCGTCCCAGTACGCGGACCACCCGGAGCGATCGTCCGACGGGTAGCCGGAGAACACGGGAGGCACGGCCGGGTCCTTCAGCTCGGCGGGATTGCAGGACATGATCCGCACCCACCGGCGGCCGCTCGCGTGCAGCGCCGGGAAGGTGACGACGTTGTCCTCCACGATCACGTCGGGACGGGTCTCGTCGAAGATCTCGAGCAGCCGCTCGTGCACGTACTTCGAGCCGTCGACGAGCGCCTGGAACGTCGGCGCGATGAACTCGCCGAGCTGCTCGATCGTCGGCTTGCGAAACACGGGCGCCGTGTCGCGGATGAAGTCCTTCCAGAACTGACCGGGAACCTCCGGCTCCTCTGGCGGCGGCGCGAGCCGCATCAGCCGCTCCTCGAATCCCTTCGCCTCGAGGCTCCCGGCGAAGGACTCCTCCACCACGAACACCACGCGGTGGCCGCGTGCGCGCAGCACGTGTCCGATTCCCACGCAGTTGTTCGTCGGGCCAAACGCGCCCTCGGGGAAGAAGGCAACGGTGCTCATCCAGGTGCAGACCCTAGTGTTCGCGGGCGATGACGGACTCGCCCCGGTACCGCGCTCGCAGCCTCTGGCTGGACCTGCTGCCCGAGCCGCTCACGCCGCGTCCGTCGCTGCCGGGGGACCTCGACTGCGACGTCGCGATCGTCGGCGCCGGCTTCACTGGCCTGTGGACCGCCTACTACCTCAAGCGGCATCAGGCTGACCTGCGCGTGGTTGTGCTCGAGGCCGAAATCGCTGGATTCGGACCCTCGGGGCGAAACGGCGGCTGGGTGTCCGGCGGGATCGCCGGGATCGCGCGCGTGTACGAGCGGCGGAGCAGCAGGGACGCTGTGCTCCGCGCGGTGCGCGAGAGCTACCGCGCCGTGGACGAGATCGGGAAAGTGGTGGAGCGCGAGGAGATCGACTGTGGCTACGCAAAGGAGGGGATGCTCAGCGTGGCCACCAGCGCGCCGCAGCAGCACCGGCTGGAGGCGATGGTCGACGACCAGCGCCGCGCCGGAGTGCCGGAGGAGGACCTCCGGCTGCTGACCGGCGCCGAGGCGGACGCTCAGGCGCGCGTGAAGGGAGGCCTGGCCGCCACCTACGCCCCGCACGCCGCCCGCGTGGACCCGGCCCGGCTCGCGCGCGGACTGGCCCGCGCATGCGAAGGCCTCGGCGTCACGATCTTCGAAGGCACGCGCGTGCACGCCGTCGCGCCCCGCGCGCTGCGCTGCGACGCGGGCACGGTGCGCGCGGAAAGCGTGATCCGCGCCACCGAGTCGTACACCACGCTGCTGCCGGGCGAGGCCCGCAGCTACCTACCGCTCTACTCGCTGATGATCGCCACGGAGCCGCTGCCCGAAGACGTGTGGGAGGAGATCGGCTGGCGCGAGGGGCTGCTCATCGGCGACCGCCACCATCTCTTCTTCTACGCGCAGCGCACGCGCGACGGGCGCATCGCGATCGGCGGGCGCGGCGCGCCGTACAAGCTCGGCCGGCCGATCGACGAGCGCAACGAGCGCAGCGCCGAGGTGGCGGAGCGACTTCGATCCGCGGTCCGAGCTCACTTCCCAGCGGCCGCCGACGCCCGCATCACCCACCACTGGGGCGGACCACTCGCCGTGCCGCGCGACTGGTCGATGAGCGTGACCTTCGACCGGGCGAGCGGGTTGGGCTTCGCCGGCGGCTACGTGGGCCACGGCGTGGCGGCCACGAACATCTCCGGGCGGACCCTGGCCGATCTCGTGCTCGGTCGCGACACCGAGCTCGTCACGCTGCCGTGGGTGGGGCATCGCTCGCGCAGGTGGGAGCTCGAACCGTTGCGCTACGCGGCGTCGTCGGCGATCGTGCGAACGCTCGCGAGCGCGGACCGTCGGGAGGACCGCAGCGGCCGTCGCGCCCTGCGCACGCTGCTCGTGAAGCCGTTCATGCCACCGGCTTACTAGCGCCCTACCGGCGCGCGAGTTGGCGCACATTCGATTCGCGCTACGAGAGCCGCGGCGACTTCACGCTGCGCGATCTCGAGCAGGCCCTTTCGCCGCAGTAGAGTCCGCGCCCGCATGGCGGATCCCGAACACCGCGTTCTCGGCGGGCTGAGCGTGTCCGCGGTCGGGCTCGGCTGCAACAACTTCGGGCGCCGGGTGGACCTCGAGGGCACGCGCGCCGTTGTGGATGCGGCGCTCGAAGCCGGAGTGACCTTCTTCGACACCGCCGACGTGTACGGCGAGCAGGGCGGCAGCGAGACGCTGCTCGGCGAGGTGCTGAAGGGACGGCGCGACCAGGTGGTTCTGGCCACGAAGTTCGGCATGGACATGGGCGACAAGGGGCCGTCCGCCCGCCCGCGAGGCTCGCGCGCGTACATCCGCGAGGCCGTGGAGGGCTCGCTGCGGCGGCTCGGGACCGACGTGATCGACCTCTACCAGTACCACCGCCCCGACGGCGAAACCCCGATCGAGGAGACGCTCGCCGCGCTCGACCAGCTCGTGAAGGAGGGCAAGGTGCGCGAGATCGGCTGCTCGAACTTCTCCGCCGCCGAACTCGAGGAGGCGGAGGCCGCCGCGCGCGAGAACGGCTTCACCCGCTTCGTGAGCCTGCAGAACGAGTACAGCCTGCTCAAGCGCGAGATCGAGGCGGACGTGGTCCCGAAGTGCGAGGAGCTCGGGGTGGGGGTGCTCCCCTACTTCCCGCTGGCGAGCGGGCTGCTCACGGGCAAGTACCGCCGCGGCGAGGATGCGCCGGAGGGCACCCGGCTGCACGGTCGGCCGGAGGTGGCGAACGACGAGACCTTCGACAGGCTCGAGGCCGCGGAGGAGTTCGCGCGAGCGCGTGAGCTCACGCTGCTCGACGTGGCGATCGCCGGGCTGGCGGCCCAGCCCGCGGTTGCGTCCGTGATCGCCGGCGCCACGAAGCCCGAGCAGGTTCGCGCGAACGCGGCGGCGCTGCGCTGGGAGCCTTCCCAGACCGAACTCGAAGAGCTCGACTCGATCTTCCCCACGCCGCGGCGCTGATGCGCAAGCGCTGGCGCTGGGTCGGCGTTTTCTCCCCCGAGTTGATGCTGTGCGCAGGCGACGCCCGCGTGGGGCCGGTGCGGCGGCGCTGGTGGGCTGTCGCGCTCCCCGACGGAACGCTCCGCGAGGGCGGCCGCGGAGTGGAGCTGGTGCCCGGCAGCGTCCGCGTGCGCGGCGTCATAGACCTGGCGGTCGAGGAGGTTGAGGGCGTGGAGGTGACCTCCCGCACGCCGGGCGGACACTCGATCTGGACGCGGAAGCAGGGCGGGATCGCGGTGCGCGGGACCGCGCTCGGCCGGCCGGTGGACGCGCGCGCCATAGTGGACGACAGCGACGGGGACCACGATCGTCATACGTCATGGCGCTGGTCGGCCGGCGTGGGAGTGGCCGAGGACGGGCTGGCGGTGGCGTGGAATCTGGTGGACGGGATCCACGACGCTCCCGGCGCGAGCGAACGCCGCGTGTGGCGCGGCGGGGAGGCGGTGGAGGTCGGCCCCGTGGAGTTCGCCGCGGACCTCTCGCGCGTGGCGGGCATGACGTTCAGCGCCTGGGCTGAGAGGAGCGAGAACATGAACCTGCTCGTGCTCCGCAGCCGCTACCGGCAGCCGTTTGGAACGTTCAGCGGTGAGCTGCCCGACGGCACCCGCCTTCGCGAGGGCTACGGCGTGATGGAAGAGCACGACGCGCTCTGGTGAGTGCGCCGCGCCTTTCTATCCGCGGGCCGATGCCACGAGCGACACGCCGGGAATCTCGAGGCGGCCACCGGTCTCATACGCGGCGATCTCGCCACGGGCGCGGTCACGCACCGCGTCCGCGGCCGAGGCGGGCAGCGAGCCCAGCATCGTGGCGAGCGGCCCGGCCAGCGCCACCGTTCGAACCCACCACTCCTCGCTCGACGCCGCGCGATACGGCACCTCGTGCTCGGTCACCCGGACGTCGTGTAGGCCGGCGCCCGCGAGGATCGACTCGAGCCTGACGGCATCCTCGAGCGAGAACGGGCCAGGCACCCCAGGCGGCGGCACCTGCACTCCGAGCTGCTCGCTCACGGAGTCGAGGACGATGCCGAGCCACGGATTGCGCTCGCGCGGGCCCCAGACCGCGAGGGCCAGCCGGCCGCCGGGGCGCAGCACGCGGCGGATCTCGGTAGCGGCCCCATCGGGATCCGGCACCAGCATGAGGCCCTCGCGGCACAGTACGACGTCGTAGGAGTCATCCGGCTCGTCGATCTGCTCGAGGTCGAGCTGCTTGAAGCTCACGTTGTGGATGCCGAGTGCGGCGGCGCGGCTCTCGGCCACAGCCACCATGCGGGGAGCCGCATCGGAGAGAACCACGTGCCCGTGGCCGGCGATTCGCCTGGCGGCGGCGAGTCCCACGCCGCCGGGACCGCACGCGAGCTCGAGAACCCGGTCCCCAGGTTCGAGCGCGACCAGATCCAGCAGATGCGCCGTGAGTTCCGCCTCGCGCTCGTCCGCAAAGTCGGCGTGTTCCTCCCATCCCCCCGCCACCGAGTCCCAGAGCTGCTGATGAACTGCGAGTCCCATCTTCATCTCCTAATTCGTTACTCGTTGAATGTAATGAAGTGAGTGCTAGGGTAACGGAATCGCAGGGACTGTCAAGGGCAAGCGGAGTTACAACTCGCCGCGGCGCGTGGAGCAGGCCGCTGCCACTCGCCGCGCGATCCTCGAGGCCGCGCAGCGGCTGTTCGAGAACGACGGATACGCCCCCACGACGATGGCCGCTATTGCCCATGAGGCCGGCGTCGCGCTGAAGACGGTCTACGTGGCCTTTGAGACCAAGGGCGGCGTGCTGCGCGCGCTCTGGAACATGCTCCTGCGCGGGGACCTGGACGAGACGCCGGTGCGCGAACGCCCGATCTTCCGTGAGCTCCTCAACGAGCCAGATCCGGAGCGGCAGCTCAGGCAGAACGCGGCCAACTCACGGCAGGCCAAGGAACGGCTCGGCGCGGTGTTCGGGGTGATCCGCGCGGCCGCGCCCAGCGACCCGGACATCGCGGCTCTCGACCGGCGGATTCTCACGGAGTACCGCGAGAGCCAGCGCGACATCGTGAAGAGCCTGGCGCGGAAGAAGGCGCTGAAGAAGGGACTTGGCGTGGAGCGGGCTGCCGACGTGCTCTGGACGATCAACCACCCGGACGTCTGGCAGCTCCTCGTAGGTCACCGCGGCTGGAGCCCCAAGCAGTACGAGCAGTGGACCGCCGACCTCGCCTGCTCGCAGTTGCTGAAGGATCACGGCGCGCCCCGCTGAGCGCGCCCGGCACGGCCTAGCTTCGCTGCGCGCGTTGCTCCTGCAGCTCGGCGATGAGCAGCTTCGAGTGAAGCGCCGCGATCAGGTCCTGCAGCGGCGCCGAGCCGGCCTCGATCAGCTCCACCGCCGAGTCCGTGTCCATCTCTCCGGCGAGGCGCTCCATCAGCACGCTCACCTCTTCCTTCACGAGGTCCTGCAGCACGCGCTTGTAGCGCAGCGTGTCGTACACCGTGAAGCCGATGCGCTCGTCGTAGCCGCCGGCACGGAAGCGGCTGATCGCCTCCACCACCTTCACGTCCGACTGCGAGTAGCCGCGGCTGTTCGGGGTGAGGATCCCGAGCTCCTCGAGGCGCCGCAGCACCTCCTGCGGCATCTCGTAGCGGCGCTTCACCTCAGCGGCGGACGTGCGCTTCTCCTCCCCCGCGAGCGCGTGCTCCAGGATGCGGTCCTCGAGCTCGATGAGCGCCTTCGCCCGGTCGGGATCCTCGTCGAGCATCCCCTTGATCACCTTGAGGGGCATGAAGCGCTCCTCCTGGAGCTGCTTGATCAGCTTGATCCGCTCAACGAAATCGGGCGGGTAGTAGGCCATGTTGCGCGAGGTCTTCACCGGCTCGGGGAGCAGGCCCTCGCGCAGGTAGTGCTTGATCGTGCCGGCGCTCACGCCGCTCGCTTCGGCCAGCTCGCTCATCTTGAGAAGGCCGTTCGAGCTCACGCCAGGAAGCTCCCCTGCGGCCCGGCGGCGGCGCCTGCCACCGCGCCGGATTGCTTGAGCGCTTCGATGTCCGCCTCGCTGTAGCCGAGACTCTGCAGAACGTCGTCGGTGTGCTCGCCGAGGGCGGGGCCGGGCTCGTCCGCGCCACCGGGGGTGCGGTTCAGCTTCACCGGCACGCCGAGCTGCTTCACCCGGCCGGCTCCCGGCTGCTCGAGCTCGATCACCATGTCGCGCGCCTTCACGAGCTCGCTGTCGAGAGCCTCGTCGAGGTCGAGCACGGGCTCGAGGCAGCAGTCGTTGTTCGACGCGAACTCGTGCCATTCGTCGCGGGTGCGCTCGAGGAAGATGCGCTCCACCTCGGCGTGCGCCTCGGAGCCGGGACGCTCGAACTGCTTCTCGATGAGGTCCTCACGCCCAACGCCGCGACACCACGCCTGCCAGAACTTCGGCTCGAGCGCGCCGAGCGTGACCCAGCCGTCCTTGCACGCGTAGGGCCGGTAGCAGACGAGCCCGCCGGCGAGCTCGGGCTCGCCGCGCTTCGGCACGTGGCCGTCGGCGAAGTAGCGAGCTGCCACGAGCGAGAGCCATGACAGCGCGCCGTCCGCCATCGAGACGTCCACGAGTTGGCCTTCCCCGGAACGCTGCCGCTCGTGCAGCGCGGCCATGATCCCGAACGCCGCCATCAGCGCACCGCCGCCGAGGTCCGCGATCTGGCCACCCGGCTGCACGGGCGGGCCGTCCTTCTCGCCGGTGAGGCCGAGCAGGCCAATGAGGCCGAGGTAGTTCATGTCGTGTCCGGAGCGGTCCCGGTACGGGCCGTCCTGCCCGTAGCCCGTGATCGCGCAGTACACAAATCCGGGGTTCTCTTCTTTCAGTCGCTCGTACCCCACCCCCAGCCGCTCCAGCACCCCCGGCCGGAACGACTCGAGCAGCACGTCGTACTCGCGCGCGAGCTTGAGCAACACCTCGCGGCCGCGTTCCTCCTTGAGGTTCAGGCGGATCGAGCGCTTGCCGCGGTTGAGCGCGAGGTACAGCGCCGACTTCGCCGAGTCGTCCGCGCCCTCGTAATACGGCGGCGACCAGCGGATGTAGTCACCCATCCCGGTGTCCTCGACCTTGAGCACCTCGGCGCCGAAGTCCGCGAGCAGGAGCGAGCAGAACCCGCCGGGAAGGAGGCGGGAGAGGTCGAGGGCCCGAACGTCCGAAAGAGGCTTGCTCACGCCACCGCTCGCTTGGGCACGCCGAGCAGCTCGCGCGCCTCCGCCACGCTTGCCGGGCGGCGGCCGACGTCCTCAACCATCTTGCGCGACTGGGCGATGAGGTCGCCGTTCGAGCGGGCCATCTCGCCGCCCGGCAGGTAGAAGTTGTCCTCGAAACCGGCGCGCACGTTCCCGCCCAGCGCGAGCGCGGCCGCGATCAGCGACCACTGGTTCCGCGAGATGCCGATCACGCCCCAGTTGTTCGGACCGTCCGCGCCGCCTGGCACCTCGCTCGCCATGTGCGCCAGGTTCTTGGCGGTCGGGCGAATGCCGCCATTTACCCCCATTACCAGGGAAATTTGCAGGGGCTCCTTGAGCAGGCCCATGTCGAGGAACGGGTCGAGGTTGGCGAGATGGCCCGAGTCGAAGCACTCGTGCTCCGGCCTGATTCCCAGTTCGACCATCTCCGTGAGGAAGGTCCTGATCGTGTCGAAGCTGTTCTCGAACACGCTGGTGAACACGAAGTCCTTGCGCCGCCTCGAGTACTTCGCGTAGTTCATCGAGCCCATGTTCAAAGCGGCCACATCGGGCTTGAGCTCGCGCAGGTACTCCAGGCGCTTCTCGATCGGGATGCCGATCGCGCCGGTGGAGTAGTTGATGATCACGTCGTCCACGGCGCCGAGGATCGCCTCGGTGATGTTGCGGAAGTCCTCCACCTCGAAGCTCGGCGACCCATCCGGCTTGCGCGCGTGGATGTGGATCATCGCCGCGCCCTCCTCGACGGCGCGCCGAGCCTCCTCGGCGTACTCCTCGGGCGTGTAGGGGATGCCGGGGCACTGCTCGCGGTTGGCGACAACGCCGCTTATTGAGTTGGTGATGATCGCTGGGTCGCTGAAGCTCAATCGCGGCCTTCTTCCGGGTGACTGGTGACTGGTGACTGGTGACTGGTCTCGAACTCGTCGGCGCCCGAGGGGGCGAGGCGGGGAACGGCGGCACTTAGGGGAGAGTGGAGTCGCCTGGATTTGAGACCCTCGACGTGTATCGAGTCGCCGCGCAACTCTCTGACGAGGTACGTCAGGCCGTTCGCGTATGGGACAAGGCTGACCTCTGGTCGAGCGGGATTCAGACGATCCGAGCGGCAGATTCGATAGGCGCCAACATCGCTGAGGCGTTCGGGCGCGGGTCGAGGCCAGATCAACTTCGGTTCTTGTTCATCGCCCGTGGTTCTGCACACGAGCTGCAGCACTGGATCGCCCGCGCCGAGGCCAGGGATCTGCCCTGCCCACCGACGGCGAGCGACCGAGCGAAGCGAATCGGCCGAATGCTCAACGGCCTGATCCAAAGTCTCCCCCGAACCGTGCGGACCTAAGTACCAGTCACCAGTCACCAGTCACCTACACGGGCGTTACGCCGTGCTTCTTCCACGGCCGCTCGACCCGCTTCGTCTGTGCCATTTCAAATGCGCGGATCACCGTTGGCCGCGTCTCCCGCGGATCGATTACGTCATCGATCATCGCGTTGCCCGCGGCGATGTATGGATCGATCGACTTGCGGATTCCCTCGATCATCTGCGCGCGCATCGCGTCCGGGTCCTCGGACGCCTCGATCTGCTTGCGGAAGATGATGTTCACGGCGCCCTCCGGTCCCATCACGGAGATCTCGGCTGACGGCCAGGCCACGATCAGGTCCGGCTCATACGCCTTGCCGCACATCACGTAGTAGCCCGCGCCGTACGCCTTGCGGATCACCACGGTCACCTTCGGCACCGTCGCGCGCGACACCGCGTAGAGCATCTTCGCGCCGTGCCGGATGATCCCGGCCTGCTCGACCTTCGTACCCACCATGAAGCCGGGCACGTCCTGCAGGAAGAGCAGCGGGATGCCGAACGCGTCGCACAGGTTGATGAAGCGCGCGGCCTTGTCGGCGGAGTCGTTCTCGAGGATCCCGCCGAGGTGCTTCGGCTGGTTGGCCACGATGCCCACCGGCCGCCCTCCCATCCGCGCCAAGCAGGTGATGATCGTGCGAGCCCAGCGCGGCTTGAGGTCGAAGTAGGCGCCGTCGTCGACGATGCGGCGGATCACGTCGTACATGTCGTACGGCTTGCGTGGCGAGTCCGGCAGGACGTCGAGCAGTTCGTCGTCCATCCGCTCCACAGGGTCCGCCGCCTCGCGCACAGGCGGCGCCTCCTCGCAGTTCTGCGGGAAGAACGAGAGGTACTCCTTGATCGCCGCGATGCACTCCTCGTCGGAACCCACCTCGAGGTCTCCCACGCCGCTGATGCGCGTGTGCACCTTCGAGCCGCCGAGGTCCTCCTGGGTCACGTCCTCGCCGGTGACCGCCTTCGTCAGGTAGGGACCGGCGAGTGCCATGGAGCCGCGGCCCTTCACCATCGGCACGAAGTCGGCGAGGCCGGGGATGTAGGCGGTGCCCGCGGCGCACGGCCCCATCAGCGCGGCGATCTGCGGGATCACGCCGCTCATCACAACCTCCTCGCGGAAGAGGTGACCGGAGCCGGCGAACAGCGAGCCGGCGGCCTCCTGGATGCGCGCGCCTGCGGAGTCGAGCAGCCATATGAAGGGGATGCGCTTCTGGAGCGCGAGCTCGCGCAGCCGCGCCACCTTCAGCTCGCCGGTCATGCCCATCGAGCCGGCCATCACCGTGAAGTCGTACGCGCACACGGCCACGAGCCGCCCGTCCACCTTGCCGTAACCCGTGATCACCCCGTCCGCCGGCGCCTCCTTGCCCTCCATCGCCCGCTGCGAGAAATGCGGCCGGCCGTGGATGCCGAGCTCGGTGAACGTGCCCTCGTCGATCAGCAGCGCAAGCCGCTCGCGCGCGGTGAGCTTGTCGTCAGCGTGCTGGCGTTCGATCTTCTCCCTCCCGCCGCCGAGCCGGGCGCGCTCGCGGCGCTCGTGGAGGTCGTCGACGAGCGAGCGCAGCGGCGGCCGCGCCACCAGCTCGCCCGCGGCCGCGCGCGGGGCGTCAGTTTGAGACACGGGCGCCCCTCTGCACCGCTTCCAGCAGTGGGTCGAGCACGTGCACGGCAACCGAGGCGGCGCGCTGACGCTCGGCTTCGTCCTCGGGGGCGTCGAATCCGGTGACCTCGAATCCGATCACCTCGCACTCCTCGGTGATGGCCTCGAGCAGGTCGTAGAGCTCCGCCGCGGCGAGGCCGCCCGGTGCCGGCACCTGCGTGGTGTGGAACGACTCCGGGCCCATCACGTCGAGGTCGAGGTGCACGAACAACGGCGCGCGCTCGATCGCGTTCTGGATTTGAACGATCTCGTCCGGGGACGCGCCGATCACCGTCACGGCGCTCTCGTCGAGCAGCTCGCGCTCGCGCGGATCTAGGTCGCGCCCGCCCACGAGCACCACGCGCTCCGCGTCGATCGGATCCGCGAGCCCCGCCTCCCACACGCCGCAAGCGCCCGCGAGGGCCATGCCGCCGAGGTAGGCGCTCGGGGAGGTCTCGGGCGTGTTGAAGTCGCCGTGAGCGTCGAACCACAGCACCTTCGCGTCGGGGCGGTTCTTGAGCGCGGCCTTCAGTGTGGTGAGCGCGATCGAGCACTCCCCGGCGAGCAGGACCGGGACGTTGTTGCCGGACAGCGCGTCGTCCACCTGACCGCCGGCCTCGAGCAGGCAGCCACGCGAGTTCACAAGGTCCTCGCGCCAGTCCGCCACGCGCGGCTCGGATGGCGAGCCGATCGCGCGCGGCTCGCGCCCGAGCCGCTTGGCCACCAGCTGCGCCAGCTCGTCGACGCCGCGCGCCGCGCCCGCCGTGCGATCGGAGGTGCGGCAACGGTGTGCGATCAGCGAGATGCTCATCGCCCCGTCCACTGCGGCTCGCGCTTCTCGAAGAACGCCTTCACACCCTCGGCGATGTCCTCGGTGGAGAGCGCGATCGTGAGCTGCGAGCGCAGGTAGTCGAGCGCGTCGAGGAACGCCATGTCCTGCTGGCGGAACATCGCGTCCTTGCCGAGCCGCATGATCAGCGGCGACTTCGACGCGAGCTTCTTCGCCCACTCGTTCACAGCGGCGTCGAACTCGCTCGCCTTCACCACCCTGTTCACGATCCCGGCCTCGAGCGCGTCGCGCGCCTCGATCCGCTCGCCCAGCAGGAGCAGCTCGTTCGTCTTCTTGCGCGGAACGTTGCGATAGATCAGCGCCATGATCATGAACGGGAACACGCCGACGTTGATCTCCGGGGTGGAGAAGGTCACGCCCTCCTTCGCGATCACGAGGTCACAGGCGAGCGCGATGCCGAACGCGCCGGCCAGCACGTGGCCACCGGCCGCGCAGATTGATGGCTTTCCGAGCTCGCCGAGCAGCCTGAAGATGTGGACGAAGCGCTCAGAGCCGAGATGCTTGTGCACGAGCGGCACGTCGGCGTCGAAACCCGCGAGGTTCGCCCCCGAGGACCAGATCTTCTCGTGCGATGAGGCGAGCACAACGCAGCGCACCTTGTCGTCGTCGCGCGCGGCCACGAGCGCGTCGATCAACTCACCCAGCAGCTCGTTCGACAGCGCGTTGCGCGTATCCGGCTGGTTGAGGGTGATCGTGGCGACGCCGCTGTCGGCAACGTCGTAGAGGATCGTGTCGTAGGCCAAGCGCTCTCCCGTTGGAAGTGGGAAGTTCTACTCCTTACATTGACGGATCGTCACCGAGCCCGTCAACCGTTCGCCTGGCACCATACATTCGCGCCAGGCGAGCGGAGGGAGAGGTTGCGGCGACTGCGCGAGCATCAGCTCGTGACACTGGAGATTGATCGGCCTAGCGTCAGCGTCGAGTGTTTGGTGCTGGCCGTCGACGGCGGAGTGGCAACGCTCGAGCCTGTGGAAGCGGGCGGCGACGCGCGCGTTGCCACGGCCGCCACCAACGCGCTCCTGACCTTCGAGTACCGCTCGCGGCTCGTCACGCTCCGCGGCGAGGCGCGGCGCGACGAGGTGGACCGCGACTTGCGCTTCACCGTCACCGACAAGGTGACCGTTCCGCAGCGCCGACGCCACGCGCGCGTGGAGGTGGCGCTGCCGCTTCGACTCATCCCGCTTGACGCGGAGGGTGCGCGTGCGGGCGAGCGGATCGTCACGCGCACGCGCGACGTGAGTGCCGAGGGGCTCCTCGCTGAAGAGCACCTGCCGGCAGCGGTGGAGCGCTGGTGGGTGGAGCTCGACGTCCCGGACCGCGGTCCCACCGTGGTGGGCGAGGCGCGCATCGTCCGCCACGTCGGTGGCGGGACCGGCATGCGCTATGTGGCGATCAGCAGCGTGGACGGCCAGCGGCTCAAGCAGTTCGTCGCCGCCTACAAGCGCTCGGTCCTCGCAAATTTGCGCAAACAAGGGCAGTAGGCCTCGCTCGCCGCGCCGGTGGGTATAACCACGATGCATGGTCCGACGCCGTCCGCTCGCCGCGTGCGCCGCTCTGCTGTGTGCGCTCGCGTTTGCGCCCGCCGCCCTGGCAAGCCCAAGCCACACCATGCTGGTGAAGGTGAACTCCTACCGCGCGGCTCGCGGGCTGCCGCGCCTGCACAACACCCGCGCGCTCGACAGCTCCGCCCGCCGCTACGCGCACTGGATGCTGCGCCACCAGTACTTCGGTCACGACAACCACATCCACGTGTCCCAGCGCTTCCGCTACGTGGGCGAGGTGCTCGCGTACCACACGGGTGAATTTCCGGGCGTGGGTCTGATGCTGCGCGCGTGGGAGCGCTCGCCTGAGCACAACGCGATCCTGCTGGACCGGACGTACGTGGACGGCGGCTTCGGCTTCGCGGAAGGCCGGTTGCACGGCCAGCGCGTCACGCTCTGGGTCGGCCACCTGGCCCGTCGCTAGCGCGAGCGCTGGGCCACCATCCCATCGGGCTGTTGTCTCGCAACACCCAGTTGGGATAGTTAGCCTCCACGAGCCGCGCGCCGGGGCCACCATCCCATCGGGCTGTTCTCTCACAACACCCAGTTGGGATAGTTCGGCTCCACGCCCGGTAGCAAGTAAGAAGTGCCACTGTTTACTTTGCCGCCGCTTTGAGTTAGCCTCCGCCCACCACCGACCGGAGGAGCCATGGCCACTGCCGCAAACGTCCTGAAGCCCGACTTCACGAGCCACAAGAAGCACTTCATCTTCACGCCGGAGCACGACCAGCTGCGCGAGTCGATCGGGCGCTTCGTGGAGAAGGAGCTGGCGCCTCACGCCGAGGAGTGGGAGGAGACCACGTTCCCGGACTCGATCTTCCCGCGCATGGGCGAGCTCGGCTTCCTCGGCCTCTCCTACCCCGAGGAGTACGGCGGGCAGGGCGGGGACTACTACTGCAACATCGTGCTCGCCGAGGAGATGGCGAAGTGCAACTCGGGCGGGGTCGCGATGGGAGTGGCCGTGCACACGGACATGGCCACCCCTCCGGTGTTCCTGTTCGGCACCGAGGAGCAGAAGCAGCGCTACCTCGTGCCCGCGATCAAGGGCGAGAAGATCTCGTGCCTCGGGATCACCGAGCCGGACGCGGGCAGCGACGTGTCGGGCATCAAAACGCGCGCCGTGCGAGACGGCGACGAGTACGTGATCAACGGCTCGAAGACGTTCATCACGAACGGCCACCGCGCCGACTTCATCGTGCTCGTGACGAAGACCGACCCGGAGGCCGGCTACGACGGCTTCACGCTCTTCCTCGTGGACATGAACTCAGAGGGCGTGATCCGCGAGAAGCGGCTCGAGAAGCTCGGCATGCATTCGAGCGACACGGCGCTGCTCGCCTTCCAGGACGTGCGCGTGCCGGCGGACGCGGTGCTCGGCGAGATCGGCAAGGGCTTCTACCACATCATGTGGGAGCTCCAGGGCGAGCGCCTGATCGGCGCGGCGGGCTGCGTGGCCGGCGCGCAGCGGAGCTTCGACAAGACGCTCCAGTACGCGCTCGACCGCAAGGCTTTCGGCAGGCCGATCGGCAAATTCCAGGTGATCCGCCACAAGTTCGCCGAGATGGCCACGAAGATCGAGACCGCGCGGCAGATGGTCTACACCACCGCCTGGCGCTTCCAGAACGGCGAGTATCCAGTGCGAGAGATCTCGATCGCCAAGCTGTACGCGGCGCGCGTGGCGGTGGAGGTTGCCGACGAGTGCATCCAGATCCACGGCGGCGCCGGCTACATGAAGGAGGTCGGCATCGAGCGCGCCTGGCGCGACGCGCGGCTCAACCGCATCGGCGCGGGCACTGACGAGATCATGCTGGACGTGATCGGCCGGTCGTACGGGCTGTGAGCGCGGAGAAGGTCCTCCGGGCGCCCGGCTCCCCCACCATCGAACGCGTCGCGGACGGCGTGTGGCTGGTGCGCGGCGGCGTGCCGCGGACGATGAACGTCTACCTGCTCGAGGAAGCGGACGGCGGCGTCACCCTGTTCGACGCCGGCATCAAGACGATGGCGCACGGCCTCCTCGCGGCCGCCGGCCGTTTCGGCGGCATCAGGCGCGTGGTGCTCGGGCACGGCCACACCGACCACCGCGGCTCGGCGCCGCGGCTGGGCGCGCCCGTGTACTGCCATCCCGATGAGGTGGTGGATGCCGAGGGCAGCGGCGGCTTCCGCTACTGGCCGAACATCTTCTTCAGCGATCTGCCGCGCTTTGCGCGGGTGATGCATCCGCTTCTGCACACCTACGTCTGGGACGGCGGCCCGGTGAAGATCGCCGGCACGGTGTCGGAGGGCGAGGAGGTTTGCGGCTTCCGCGTGGTCCACATTCCCGGCCACGCGCCTGGGCTGATCGCGCTCTGGCGCGAAACGGACCGCCTCGCGCTCGTGAGCGACCTGATCTACACGATCGACATGCGCGGCCGGCCCTCGGACCCGCACATGCCGGACCACACCTACAACTGGGACAGCGCGAGGGCCCGCGAGAGCGCCCGCAAGGTCGCGGAGCTCGAGCCCGCCGCGCTGTGGGCGGGGCACGGTGAGCCGGTGACGGGCGACGTGCGCTCCGCGCTGCTCCGCGTGGCCGGCGGCTGATGGGCGAGCTGCTCGATCACGTGCGCTCGTACTACGCCGCCCTCGACTCGGGCGATCCGGATGCCGTGGCGGCGCACTTCACCGACGACGCCGTGCACTACTACACCCGCCTCGGCCCGCACGAGGGTGCCCGCACGATCGGGGAGCACACGAAGTGGGCGGTGGAGAACCTCGAGGGCAAGTGGGTGCTCGAGAACGGCATCGACGACGGCGAGCAGGCCGTGATCGAGTGGACGATGACGTGGCGCGACCCGAAGTCCGGCGAACGTCGCCTCGACCGCGGCACCGAGTGGTTCCGCTTCCGCGACGGGAAGATCTGCGAGGTGCGCGCGTACCACCACGGCAACAGGAAGAACCCCTCGGGAGATCTGCTTGGCTTCGACCATGCGGGCCGCGGCTACAGCACGCTCGATTAGCCCGCCCTTCACCGAAGAGCACGATGAGCTGCGGGAGTCGATCCGCCGTTTCGTCGATAAGGAGCTGCGGCCGCATGCGCGCGAATGGGAAGAGGCGCAGTGGTTCCCGAACGACGTGTTCACGCGCATGGCGGAGCTCGGCTTCCTCGGGCTCAAGTACCCGGAAAAGTACGGCGGACAGGGCGGCGACTACCTGCACGACGCCGTGCTCGTGGAGGAGCTCTCGCGCTGCGGCAGCGGCGGGCTGGCGGCCGGCATCGGGGCGCACCTCAACATCGCCACCCCGCCGATCTGGAAGTTCGGCACCGAGGACCAGAAGCGGCGCTGGCTTGCGCCTGCGATTGCCGGCGAGAGGATCGGCGCGCTCGGCATCACCGAGCCGGACGCGGGCAGCGACGTTGCCGGCCTGCGAACCCGCGCGCAAAAGGTCGACGGCGGCTACGTGGTGAACGGCTCGAAGACCTTCATCACGAACGGCGTGCGCGCGGACTTCGTGGTCACCGCCGTGAAGACCACAGAGGAGGGCGGACACCACGGCATCTCATTCCTCGTGATCGAGAAGGGCATGGAGGGTTTCAGCGTGTCGCGCAAGCTCGAGAAGCTCGGCTGGCACGCGTCCGACACGGGTGAGCTCGCCTTCAACGACGTGTTCGTGCCGGACGAGAACCTGCTCGGCGAGGAGAACAAAGGCTTCTACCTGATCATGGCCAACTTCCAGTGGGAGCGGCTCGTCATGGCCCTCGGCTCGGTGGCCGGGATGCAGGCCACCCTGGAGCGCACGATCCAGTTCGCGCTCGAGCGAGAGACGTTCGGCAGGCCGATCGCAAAGCACCAGGCGATCCGGCACAAGATCGCCGAGATGGCGGTGAAGGTGGAGACCGGCCGCGCGGTCACCTACAACGCACTGCGCCTCTTCGCGGAGGGGCAGGACGCGATCCGCGAGGTGACGATGGCCAAGCTGAAGACTCAGCGCGACGCGTTCGACGTTGCCGACGACGCCGTGCAGATCCACGGCGGCGCCGGCTACATGCGCGAGTACGACGTGGAGCGAGCCGCCCGGGACGCCCGCCTCGGCCCGATCGGCGGCGGCACCGACGAGATCATGAGGGAGATCCTCGGGAAGCTGCTGGGGCTGTGAGGTAGCGCTTATCGGCGCGTCCGAGGCCTTGACCACGCCTGGCTTGGCTGTTTAGCTCCACTGAACAGCGCGGGGGTTCGGGTATCCGCGCGGGCAACCCGTCCAATCGAGGAGTGGAGGGAACGATGAGACGTTCACGCAAGTTCGCGCTTGCCGCTGTCCTGGCGCTGGTGGCGAGCGCGGTGCTGGGGTCGACTGTGGTCGATGCGGCTAAGCATCACGGCCACGGCCACGGCAGAGGAGGCGGCGCCGGCGGCTTCCCGCCGAGCGTGCACCGGTTCAACCTCGACGGCTACAAGATCGAGACCAACTACACGCTCGGGCGCAACACCGGCAATACCTTCGACCAGACGTACGGGCCGAGCATGGTCCAGGGCGTGCCCGTGAAGGGTCCGGCCGTGGGACAGACCTTCCCGCCGGTCGATTACGTGGCCCTCCCGGTTGCGCACAAGACGCTGTATGTGGCGTGGCTCGACCCAACCACGCACGCGATCGTGGACGCGTTCGTCATGAACTTCAGGACGCACGTGGTGTTCGACTACGCGCCCGGCAGCTCGACGCCCGAAAGCTCGGGCACGGTGAAGATCCTCAAGAAGGGGGCGCAGCGCATCCGGTGAGCCGCAAAGTCGAGGCATAGCCGGTCTGGGTTCCGGGAAGCAGTGCGGCAGGAGGCGCTGTACTGCGGTCTTGTGGCGGGGATCTGCTGGGCGCGGGGACGTTAGAGACGTCTCAGCCTCAGAGAGCTCTCAGCCTCTGCTCACATCGAGCCAAGGTCCGTCAGGAAGCGTGTGGGTCACAAACCAAAGGAGTGCGTTCCATGGGAATGACCGCCGCACTGTTACTCAACCTCGCTCTTTACGCAGTTGCGTTTACGGCAATTCTTGGCTTGGCAGCATGGGCCATCAAGACCGGTGAGCGAGCGGACCGGCGCCGGCCCTCGCAGGAGGGTCGGCGGCACGGTGCCGCTTATCGGACTCCGCTGGCGGCTTCGCAGTAGAGCCGTCCAGCCAGCGATAGAGCACCAGGAACACGAACACCGCGTAGGGGATCGAGCCCGGTCCCACCATGATCCCGGCGGCGAGCTGTTGGTCGGCGAGGGCCGACAGCCCGCCTCGCCGGGCCGCGGCCGCCTCATATCCCGCGTACAGCGGTGAGGAGGCGAAGGTGAGCACGATCGCGAGCAGCCAGCACACCGTCGCGCCGGCCACGACGTAGACCACCCGGCGCGCCTGGTCGAGCCGCAGCCGCAGCGGCGGGGACTCGATCACCTGCGCCCAGAAGAGCACGGAGAGCACGAGGAACGAGAAGTGCTCGAGGTCGTGCACGGCCTGGCTGCGAAGGGTGAGGCCGTACAGGCCCGGTACGTGCCAGGCCACGATGTCGGCGCTGAAGAGGATCCAGACAACCAGCGGCACCGCCAGCCACCGCCCCACCGCACGCAGCGCGCGCCAGCCCGGCGAGCGCATGTACGCGGCGCCGAGCCCTCGGCGCGTGGTGAGCGGTAGCCCCTTCCACATCGGCAGCCATGGCGCGGCCAGCACCAGCAGTGGCGCCACGACCATCATCAGGAGCACGTGCTGGACCATGTGCACCCAGAAGTACCGGTCCGCCTTGTCGTCGATCACGGAGTCGAGGGCGAGCACGAGCGTGACGAGCGCGGTCCAGAACGCGAGCGCCCGCCAGCCGGTCCCGGCACGGTGCCGCGGCGAGACCACGCGCATGTGACGCGCGCGCCCGCGTGCGTAGAGCAGCGCAGCCAGCACCCCCAGCACGAACGGGGGTGCGAGCGGGGAGGGCATCAGGAGGCGGGCTCGGCCGCGAGACGGCGCAGGTCGCGCGCCACCCTGTTCGCGGGGAAGGGATAGTTGAACCCGGCTCGTTCGTACCCGCGGCGGTCGATGAGGTAGATCGCGCTGCTGTGGTTCACGTCGCCAAACGCCTGCTGCACCTCGATGCCGTATCCGCGCCATACCGGCCGCAGCTGGTCCGGGGTGCCGCGCAGCCAGCGCCAGGGGCCGGTGAAGCCCCAGTGGTCAGCAGCGCGAACGCTGCTCGCCGCCGTGTCCTCCCACGGGTTCACGCTCACCACGAGCAGACGCACGCTGCTCGCGGCCGCGCCGAGGCGCCCTTGCACCCGGTGGAGCGTCGGTCCCTCGAGCGTGCAGAGCAGCTTGCAGTGCGAGTCCATGAACGCGAGCAGCACCACGTTCCCGCGCTGCCCTGAGAGCGACACGAGCCGGCCGTTCTGGTCGTGCAACGTGAAACCGGGTGCGGTTCGCGCGCCCGCCTTCCACACCGCGTCACCGTCGAGCGCCGGCCGCACCGGCATCGCACTCGCCACCCCAGCTCCGCTGGACTGCGTGTGCAGAGCGTGGATCACGAGCCCAGCCGCCACTCCCAATCCGACGCACGCGCCGACGAGCAGCGCGGTGAGGGCCGCGCTCAGCGGCCACAGGCGCGCCGGAGGCTGCGCCCGCGCCCGCTCAATGCTCATGGTTGCGATGACGCAGGTGCCAGCGATGGCGCGGCGGAGCCGGATGACGCGTGGTGGGAAGCGGTGGCCAGCCCCGCCGCGCAGCTACCCACCACCACACGAAGATGAGGAACAGCAGCGCGAGTGGCAGCACCAGCGTGAGCACGGCGCCGGCGTTCACGTCGCTCGCGCCCCCGCTGCCGCTCACGTCCGCAAGTGTCCAGAGCCAGGTCATCGGCTCACACGAATGGGTCGATCGCCAGCGCGACGAACAGCAGCGCCAGGTAGAGGAGCGAGAAGTGGAAGAGGCGTCCCGCGCGGGCGCGGGTGAGCTGCCGCCGCAGGCCGAGCGCCAGCCCGATCAGGCAGGCGTCGAGCAGGATTGCAGCCCCCAGATAGAAGCCGCCCGCGGCGTGCCAGATGAACGGCAGCGCGGTGACGCCGGATAGCACGAGCGAGTAGAGGAGGATCTGCCGAGCGGTCTCGCGATCGCCGCGCACCACCGGCAGCATCGGGATCCCGGCGGCGGCGTAGTCGCGCTTGATCAGAAGGGCGAGTGCCCAGAAGTGCGGCGGCGTCCAGAAGAACACGATCAGGAAGAGGAAGATCGCGGGCAGCGTGAGATCGCCGGTGGCCGCCGCCCAGCCCACGAGCGGCGGGATCGCCCCCGCCGCGCCGCCGATCACGATGTTCTGCGGGGTGCTGCGCTTGAGCCAGCCGGTGTAGACGAGCACGTAGCCGAGGGTCCCGGTGAGCGCCAGCAACGCGGTGAGCACGTTGATCACGCTGGCCAGGAGCACGAATGACAGCGCCGACAGCACGAGCCCGAACTCGAGCGCCCGCGGCGGCGTGACGCGGCCGGCCGCCACCGGCCGGGCCGCGGTGCGTTCACCCATCAGAGCATCGAGGTCGCGGTCCATCAGGTGGTTGAGCGCGCTCGCCCCACCCGACGCGAGCGCGCCGCCCACGAGCAGTGCCGCCAGCTTGGCGAGGTCCGGCACTCCGCGCGCACCCGCGAACATGCCGGCCGCCGCCGTGAGCAGCAGCAGGCTCATGATCCGCGGCTTGGTGAGCGTCACGTAGTCGCGCCACCCGGCGCGCGCGACCGGCTCGCCGCGGTAGCAGGCCGCGGCCGTGAGGAGCGCGGCGGCGAAGGCCGCGGCGGACACGCCGAGGTGCAGCCCCACCGCCCAGCCGGGCCGGCCGCCGAGGGCCACCACACCGCCGAGCGCGCTCGACACCACCACGAGCGCAAGGGCCAGCACGGCCGGCCGCAGGAGACGCGGGTACGCGAGCCGCCCCGCTAGGGCCAGCGCCACGAGCGGTGGAAGCGACGTGACAACGAGCAGCCGGTGCGCAAGGCCGAGGTGGAGCGCTCCGCTTGACACCGCGAGCGCGGTGGCGAACGCACCGCCGATCGAGGCCAGGCGCAGCCACGGCCCTGGCGTGCCTTCGCAGGGGACGTCCACCGAGAGTCGGGGCCTGGCACTCATATGACGTAGAGCAGCACGTAACCGATGATGCCGAAAAGCAGCGTGGTGTACAGCACCACCGCGAACGCGTCTCCGGCCGGGCGCATCAGCTCGAACGGCGCGGCGATGTCGCCCGTCTCCGGCGCCACCTCCTGGGTGTGGGTGTGCAGCGACTGCGCCACGAGCGTCTCGAGCCAGCCGAGCACCAGCAGCAGGTTGATTCCGAAGAACGCATGCCAGCCCACGAACACGCTGGCGTACCCGCCGCTCGTTGGCCCGAAGCTGATCGAGGCGAACTGCACGATGATCAGCACGAACGCCCCCACGCCGAACGCGAGCGCGGCGATGGAGGCCACGCGCCAGGCGCTCTCGGTGCCGTCACCGAGCCGCTCGAGCGCCAGCCAGTACGCGATCCCGCAGCCCACGAGGCACACCAGCATCGCCACCCCGATCCCGCCGGACGGGTCCACGTGCTTCGGCCGCCACGCGCCGTTGCTGTTGAGCGCGCGCAGGTAGAAGTACGCGAACACGAAGGCGAGCAGCGCGAACGCCTGGGCCGCCGCCATCATCCGCGCGCCCACCTGCAGGTTGCGCCCCAGGATCTCGGGCGGCTCGAACTCCGCGAACGGAGCAACGACCGGTGCCTCGGACGAGCTCATGTGGCGCCACCTCCCGCAACGGGTGCCGCCGCCGGTCTGAGCGCAGCCACCGGCACCGCGTCCGGCACGCCATAGTCATACGGGTCCGCCTGGATCACCGGCGTGGTCTCGAAGTTCGTGACCGGCACCGGCGTGGGCAGCTGGAACTCGAGCCCGCGCGACTGCCACGGATTCGCCTCCGCGGGCTTGCGCGCGATCACCATCGAGTACACGAGGTTGATCAGGAAGATGAGCATCGACACGCCGAGCAGGAACGCCGAGATCGACACGAAGATGTTGATCCCCTGAAGCCGCGGCGCGTAGATCGACACGCGGCGCGGCATGCCCAGCATGCCGGCGGCGAACAGCGGCGCGAAGGTGAAGTTGAAGAACACGAACATCATCCAGAAGTGGACCTTCGCGAGCACCTCGTTGAACTGGAGCCCGGTCATCTTCGGCAGCCAGTAGTACGTGGCCGCGAACAGCGCGAACACCAGGCCACCCATGATCGTGTAGTGGAAGTGGGCCATCACGAAGTAGCTGCCGTGGGTGGTCACGTCGCTCGGGACGTCTGACAGGAACACCCCGGACAGGCCGCCGATCAGGAAGTTCGAGAAGAACGCGAGCGCGAACAGCATCGGCACCGTGAAGCGGATCCGGCCGCGCCAGAGAGTGCCCAGGCCGTTGAGGAAGATGAAGCCGGTGGGGATCGAGATCAGCTCGGTGGTGAGCATGTAGAACGGGCGCAGGTCGGCGTTGATCCCGCTCACGAAGAGGTGGTGCTGCCAGACCATGAAGCTGAGCACCGCCACGCCCACCATGCCGGCCACGGCCAGGCGGTAGCCCCACAGCGGCTTGCGCGCGAACACGGGCAGGATCTCGAGCACCACGCCGAAGCCGGGCAGGGCGAGGATGTACACCTCCGGGTGCCCGAAGAACCAGAAGAGGTTGTCCCACAGGAACGGGCTGCCGCCGGCGCTGGCGAGGAAGAACGACGTGTCGGCCGTGCGGTCGAGCGTGAGCATCACGAGCGTGGAGAAGAGCACGGGCGCCGCGAGCACCATCAGCATGGACGTGGTGATCACGCCCCACACGAAGATCGGCAGCCGGTTCCAGGTGAGCCCCGGCGCGCGCATCGTGAGCACGGTGGCGATCATGTTCGTCCCCACGATCGTCATCGACAGGCCGATCAGCCCGAACGCGAAGATGTAGGCGTCCATCCCCGCGCGCGCCTCGTTGGCGAGCGGCGCGTAGCCCGTCCAGCCGGTGGGGAAGCCACCGAGCGCGACGGCGGAGAGCAGGATCAGCCCCGCGGGCGGCACGAGCCAGAACGAGAGCGCCTCGAGGCGCGGGAACGCCATCCGGCGGGCCCCGATCATGATCGGCACGAAGTAGTTCGCGAACGGCCCGAGGATGGCCGCCGAGGTCATCATCAGCATCATCGTGCCGTGCAGGCTCACGAGCGACAGGTACTGGTTCGCGTTCCAGAGCGTCTCGTTCGGCGTGATCAGCTCGGCGCGAATGAACATCGCGTTGAGGCCCGCGATCATGAAGAACAAGAGGACGGTGACGAAGTACTGGAGGCCGACCACCTTGTGGTCGGTGCAGAGGCGGAAGTAGCGCCCGGCACCCGCCTCCTCCTTCTCCCGCAGCGAGGGCGGCCTGCCCATCATCCGCGCCACCGGATAGTTGAAGAAGCCGAGCCCGATCAGCCAGCCGAGCAGCGCGAACAGGAAGCCCATGAAGAATGCGACGTCGTTCTGGTCGGTGCCGATCTGCGAGTCCATCCCGGCGGACAGGCGCGTGCCCACCCAGTGGCCGAGGAAGTACCCGCCCACCCCGAGAACGAAGGCCGACAGCAGGTTGAAGCCGATCAGCCGGCGAAGTCGCATCTCAGCCTGCCCTCCTCTGGGGGTCGGGGAAGTAGTGCGTGGAGTACGGCGGGAGCGTCCTCGTGGCGGGAGCGTTGGCCACCTGCTGCTGCCTGATCCAGGCGGCGAAGCCGGAGGGCGTCATCACCGTGCCCGTGTTGTGCATGTGGCCGTGCCATAGCCCGCACAGCTCGGCGCAGCGGATCTCGAACGTGCCGGTGCGCCGCGGGCGGACGAACGTCACGTTGTCCGAGCCCGGGATGGCGTCCGCCTTCACCCCGAGCTGGATCGCCCAGAAGGAGTGGCTCACGTCGAGCGAGGTCACGTGCAGCTCGGTGGTCTGGCCCGCGGGGAGCGCGAGCTCGGGCGTTTCCACCCCGCCGTAGGCGGGATAGCGGAACGTCCAGGCCCACTGCTGGCCGATCACCTGGACCTGCAGCTTGGGCCCCGCGGGCACGGCCAGCGGGTCGGGCCCCTGGCCGCCTCCCGCGCCCTTCGCGCTCCCCAGCAGTTCCTCCGTGCCGAACGCGCCGAGGCTCAGTACCACCACTGCGGTGGCCACCACCCAGGCCACCTGCAGCCGTGAGTGCCCGCGCACCGGCGGCCCGTCCTGAAGCGCGCCCTCCCCCTGGCGGAAGTTGCTGACGATGTACACCAGGCACGCCCACACGCCGAACAGCACGGGCACCGCGAGGGAGGCGAGGAGGATGTTGATCTCGCGCTGGTCGCGCGCCTCCTGGCTGAAGTCGCCCGGCGGCATGTGCGGCCCGGCCACGAACACGATCAGCAGCACGCCGACGACCGTGAGCGCGCCCCAGATCACGAGCAGCCGGCGTCCGTGCGAGCGCTCGGCCGGGGCTCCGGATGGCAGGGCCTCGCTCGCCATGGCTCAGACCACCACGAGGTAGCCGTCCATCCAGCCCGGCGACTGCATCGGCCCGCCATTGCCGAAGATGAAGGAGGCCGCGCAGGGCACGAAGCACTGCCAGCGGTACTTGCCCTTCTTGCCGGTGCGGAAGGTGAAGGTGATCGTGGTGTGCGCCATCGACAGCGGGCACGGAGCGACGCTGCACTGGTTCTTCGCGTCGTCCGCCACGCCCTTGAGCGGCACGCTGATCCCCATGTCCGGGATCGCGAAGGTGTGCGAGGCGAGATCCGGGTTGAGGGCGTTCATCGTCCGCCCGTCCACGGCCATCGTGCCGCCCACGGTCCCGCGTACCTGCGACCAGAACGGGTTGCGCAGCCCGGTGGCCGTGTCGTACTGGTAGATCGTCACGTGCACCAGCGAGTGCGCCGGCACCTGGAACACGGTGGTGTGGTGCCACTTGCCGCCGCCGTCCTTCACCAGGTACGAGACCCAGTCCGGGTGCGGCGAGTGGCCGTACGACGCCACCGTCTGGAGCGTGAGGCGGGCGCCGCCGGGCGCCTCGGCCGCCTTCACCGTGCTCGGTGTGGCCGCGAGGAAGTCAACGACGTAGAGCGCGACGAGCACGATGGCGAGCGCCGTGGCACACGCTATGGCCAGGACCTTCGCACCGACGGACAGAACCGATCCCCCTCGATTCGTGCTGCATGCCGAGCGCGGCCAGTATGTCCCTCAGCGGCGGTAGCGGGGGGAAAGTGACGAAGTTGTCATCCGCTGGTCATTTACGTGTCATTCGTCACGTGGTATTAACCGCAGTGGGGAAAGGTATGCGGATCCTTATCGTCGAGGATGAGGCCCGAATCCTCGCGTTCGTGGCTCGCGCGCTCAAGGCCGAAGGCTGGACGGTCGGCGTGGCGGACGACGGTCGCAAGGGTCTGGCCGCTGCGATCGCCAGTCCATACGACCTGGTGGTGCTCGACCTTCTCCTGCCCGGCATGGACGGCCTCGACCTGCTCAGGGAGCTCCGCGCCCGTAAGCCGGACCTGCCCGTGCTGATCCTGTCGGCCCGCAGCGATATCGACACGAAGCTGCGCGGCTTCAACCTTGGGGCGGACGACTACATGGTCAAGCCCTTCTCGCTCGGAGAGCTGCTCGCGCGCGTGCGCGTGCAGCTCCGGCGGCGCCAGCCGCCCGCCGCGAGCTCGGTGCTCCATGCCGGTCCGCTGCTGCTCGACCTCGCGCGTCGCGAGGCGAGGCTCGGGCCGCGCGTGTGTGAGCTCACCGACGGCGAGTTCCGCCTGCTCCACTTCCTGCTCGAGCACGCGGGCGAGGTGAGCAGCCGCGAGCAGCTCCTCTCCCAGGTGTGGGGCTGCGACTTCGACCCGCGGTCGAACGTGGTTGACGTGTCGATCCGCCGGCTGCGACAGAAGCTCGGCCCTGAAGCTCCAATCGAAACGGTGCGAAATGTCGGTTACAGGCTGGCTGCGGGCTAGATCCGTCGAGGTCGCATGGGTGGCCTTCGCATTGGCCAATCTCATCGCGATGCTGCTCGCCCCGGACTGGGAGACGATCCCCTTCCACTTCATCTGGGTGAGCCTCACGATCCTCTACGGCTTCCGCGTATGGGGCCTCAGGTCCACCTACCTCATCCTTGGCGCCGTGGCGGCCGGCACCGGTGCGGTGATCCTGAACGACGCCTTCGAGGGCACGCAGCTATGGGGCGAGCTCTTCGAGGTGCCGCTCATGTCCGGCATGTTCCTCGCGATGGTGTGGCACGCGAGGCGCAGGCAGAGCGCGCTGAACGAGACGGCGCGCGTGGCGGCCGAGCGGGCGTCGCTGCTCGACCATCAGGAGCGCCTGCTGCACGACGTCTCCCACGAGCTCCGCACGCCGGTGACCATCGCGCGCGGTCACCTCGAGATGCTCCAGTTCGCCAGCCACGACCCCGCGCCCGAGATCGCTGTGGCGGTGGACGAGCTCGACCGCATCGCCTACATCGTCGACCGCCTGCTCCTGCTCGCCAAGGCGGAGCGCCCCGATTTCGTGGCGTTCGACGAGATCGACCTCCAGCCGTTTCTCGAGGACGTGTTCATGCGCTGGTCAGACGTCGCACCGCGGAACTGGCGGCTCGGCCCCGTGCCGGCGGGCACCCTCGTGGCCGATCCGCAGGCGCTGCGAACCGCGCTCGATGCGCTGCTCGAGAACGCGGTGGACAACACGGTGCTGACGAACACGATCGAGCTGTCGGCGCACGCGAGGCGCGGCGAGGTGACGATCCGCGTCGGCGACGACGGTCCCGGCATCCCGCCTGAGGCGCTGGACCGGATATTCGAGCGCTTTGCCCGGGCGGACACCTCCCGCAGCAGGGAACGTGGCGGCGTTGGCCTCGGCCTCGCGATCGTCGATGCGATCACACGCGCCCATGGCGGGCGCTGCAACGTGGCGAGCTCCGGGCAGGGCGCGGCGTTCAGCCTCGCCCTGCCCAGGTTCGCGGCGTCAGCCGTCAGGCAGCCTTCGCAACCGGTCGCCACCGGCCGCTAGGCCGGACGCCGGCGAGGATGCGCTCGCGGAGCGCCGGGGTCTTCGCCACGGCCTGAAGCGCGGCGGCGCGCATGCGGAGCAACTGCGTGAGCTGCGCGGTGTGCTGGAAGGGGTCGGCCACCACGCGGCCGTCATTCAGCGAGATCGCCGCGGCCGGGCGGGCGTCGATCTCGCCGATCAGGATATGGCCGCCGAGCGGCCGCTGGCTGTCGAGCTCAGCGAGGCGCCGGAGGCCGTAGCTGTCACCGGCGATGGCGGGCCTGATGGTGTGAGCGTTTGCGGGGAACATGCGAGTCCTTCTGGACGGGGGCTTTGGGGGCACGCATAGCCTGGCTCTGCGGCAGCGCCGTGTCCGTGCGGCTGCCAGGCATTTCGCCCGTGGGGCGAGGCGTAGCCGGCGGGGGGCGGTTAACGCGACTCCCGCGGTCAAATTCGCAAAAAACCCGGCGGGAAGTTTTCGACGAGAGCGGGCGTCTCTAGCTGTGAGTACCGGAACCCCCTGGGAAGTGGCCGCGTCCATCGCACCGGAACGCGAGCCCGCGGAGGGGCTGGCACAGGGCCGTGCCACCCCTCCGCACCCCAGGAACCCAGGCCTTCGGCCTGGGAGCGGGCGGAGCTGCGGAAGTGCGGAGTTGCAGAGGCGTTCTCCTCGTGCGGCGTCCTGGCTCGCCGCGCTTACTGCAGCAATAAGGGGTGGGTCCGAGGCCTAGTGGCAGATTCTGCCGTCGGTTTCCAGCAGTCATTGTCTGCCACACCGAAACCAACCCTTTATTGCCGCTGTAACCGCCGCGAAGCAAGGGACCGCGCGCGGAAAACCGCCCTCCCAACTCCGCCTCCCCGCTCCGCGGGTGGATCCGAGCCAAGTGGCAGATTCTGCCGTCGGTTTCCGGCAGTCATTGTCTGCCACACCGGGACCAACCCTTTATTGCTGCTGTAACGGCCGCGAAGCAAGGGACCGCGCGCGGAAGACCGCCCTCCCAACTCCGCCTGCCCGCTCCGCGCGGCGAGAACCGTCTAGTAGTAGAACGGCGAGTCCTGGGAGCTCACCCAGTTCTCCTCGCCAAGTTGCGGCGCCACCTCGGCCTTGAGCCGCTGGAGCGCCTCCGGCACGCTCCTGTCGTGAGGGACGGTCCAGCCGAGGCCGGCCAGGTTCACGATCTTGCGGATCGGGGCCGCGTCGGGCACCACCACTCGGAGTTGCTGGCGGCGGCGGGTGAGGCGGCCGCCGAGGCGGAAGAGCAGGTGGATGCCCGCGCTGTCGATGTAGGTGGCCTGGCTCAGGTCGAGCACGAGGCCGAGCGCGCGCTGGGGCACCGCGCCCTCGAGCGCCGAGCCCAGGTCGGCGGCGTTCGAGATGTCGAGCTCGCCCGCCACGGTCGCGACGATCGCGCCGCCCTCGGCGCGCGTCTCCATCCGTGCCAGCGGGCTCATACGAGTGCCGCCTTCCGAACGGTCTTCAGCAGGTGCACGGTCGTGCCCTCGGACCCGGGCACCACCTTCATCGAGTCGGTGAGCCGCTTCATCAGCTCGAGACCGCGGCCGCGATCGCTGCCCGCGCGCGGCGGGCGCCAGAAGCCGAAGTCGCGCACCACGATCTCCACGTTGGCGCCGAGGTTGAGCGCCCGCACCTCGAACAGCGCGTCGCCGGGCGGATACGCGTGCTCGACGGCGTTCATGCAGGCCTCGCCGCACGCCACCTTCAACTCGTAGGCGAGGTCCTCCGGCACCCCGATCGCGCCGAGCCAGCGCTCGAGCGAGCGCCGCATCAGCGCGAGCGACTCCGGCTCGGCCGGCAGCTTGAGGTGAAGGGTGGTGAGGTCCACGGGCACGAGGCGCGTGGCGAGCACCGCCACGTCGTCACCCGCGGCGCCGTTCGGCGGCACCTCGCGCAGCAGGAAGTCGCACATCGCGTCCGGATCCGCGGGCGCGCGCTCTATCGCCTCGCGCAGCCGCTCCAGTCCGTCGTCGATCGACATGCCGCGCTCCTCCACCAGGCCGTCCGTGTAGAGCAGCACGGTGGAACCGGGCTTCACCAACGCCTCGCCCGCCGTGTAGCCGCCGAACGGCAGCACCCCGAGAGGCACGAACTCCCCGCCCTCCAAATACGTTGCATTGCCGTCCGGGCCGAGCACCAGCGGCGGCAGGTGGCCGGCCGTGGCGAACACCAGGTGGCCGTCGCGCGGGTCGAGCACGAGGTAGCTGAGCGTGGCGATGCGGTCCTGCTGCCAGTGGTGCATCAGGAGATTGAGGCGCTCCACCACGTGGTCCGGCCGGTCGTCCTCCATCGCGTAGGCGCGGAGGGAGTTGCGGATCTGCCCCATCAGCGAGGCCGCCTCGATGCCGCGGCCCACAACGTCGCCGATCGCGAGGCCCACGCGACCGTCGCTGTAGGGCACCACGTCGTAGAGGTCGCCGCCCACCTGCGTGCCGTCGGCGCCCGGCTGGTAGCGCGTGGCGAGCTCGAGCCCCGGCACCTCGGGCGTGCTGCTGGGCAGCAGGCTGCGCTGAAGCGTGGCCGCGATGTGGTGCGCCTGCTCGTTGAGGCGGGCGCGGTCGATCGCCACGGCCAGGCGGTCCGCCGCGAGTTGGAGAAGCTGGATGTCGTTGTCCGAGAAGGTGCGCCCCTCGCTCGTGCCCACCTGGAGCACGCCGATCACCCGCGCCGCTTCCACGAGCAGCGGCACCGCGAGCACCGAGCGCACGCGGTCCTGCCAGACCACCGAAGCAGGCACCGGATCCGCGCCACCCACCTCCACGAACACCGGGCGCTTCTCGGCAGCCACCTGTCCCGCGATTCCGGCGCCCAGCGGCACGCGGCGCGACTGCGCCATCTCCGCGGCGGGCCCGCGCGCGGCACTCACGGTGAGGCACTCGCGCTCCTCGTCCTTCAGAAGGATCGCGGCGTGCTCCACCTCGAGCACCCGGCTCACGCGCGCGAGCAGCTCTGACAGCAACTCGTCGAACGGCAGGTGAGCCAGCGCGGCGTCGGCCACAGCCTCGAGGCCGCGCACCTTCTTCACCGCCTCCTCCGCGCGCTCGCGGGCGTCGCGCTCGATGCTCATCATCGCGGCGCGCTGCGTGCGCACCCGCTCGATGAGGAAGAGCAGCGCGAGGCCGATGGCCACCCACAGCATCGCGTCGGTGGCGATCCCGGCAGCGATGTGCGGGGCCTCGCTGTAGAGCAGCGGCAGCGATCCAAAGCCCACAACCGCGGGGATGAACAGCGCCCCGCGGCGCGCGTTGTGCACGCCCACGCCCGACCCGAGCCAC
Source organism: Thermoleophilaceae bacterium (assembly GCA_036378175.1). Taxonomy (GTDB): domain Bacteria; phylum Actinomycetota; class Thermoleophilia; order Solirubrobacterales; family Thermoleophilaceae; genus JAICJR01. Next base: position 50,262 of record DASUWY010000040.1, on the reverse strand, counting down.
AGCAGGAACAGCGCGCGGTAGGGCGCCGCCCCGCCCGCAAGCCACTGAAGCAGCGCCGTCTGCGCGAGCCCGAGGTAGCTGATCATGAGCAGCTCGCCGAAGCCGAACTCGCTGTCGAACACCCAGCGCGCGCCGGCCACCGACAGCGCGAGTATCAGGATCGCCGCGGGCCAGCCGGCGTCGCCCAGCGACATGTCCGGCGGCGCAAAGGCGAGGAAGGCCGCCGCAAGCACCGCACTGAGCCCCCACAGCATGCCCACGAGCTTGCGCGCGGTCTCGATGTCTGCGCCCTGATGCGGCTGTCCATGGCGAGAAAAAAGCTCGCCGACGAACCCGAGTAGGGGCGTCCGTGCCCTTGCCCTTCCGGCCATGTGTCATTGATCGACATCTCAGGCCCTCTTCTTGACTGAAAGATGGCGCGTCGGGACTATTGGTCGGGCATCGCGACCGTACCCATTTCGGGCGCCTTCTCGGTCCTGAAGAACATCCGGTACGCGAACACGAAGTACACCGCAGCCAGCGCCATGCCAAGCGGCCACCACACGATCGCCGTAACCAGGGCGTGATGGCCGGTGGCCGCGTTGTGCACGGTGAGGCCGTAGGGGTGGTTGTCGTGCGCCGGAAGCAGGTTGGGATAAAGCCCCGCGGCCATCGTCGTGAGCAGGCCCACGATGAAGAGCGAGGACGCCACGAACGCGGCGAGCCAGCGCCGGGCGCGCTGCATCACGAACATCGCGATCAGCGACCCGACCGCGAGCGCCGGGAAGATCAGGCGCCACGGGTGGTCGGTGAGGTTCGTGAGCATCTCGTTGCGCACGTGGTACGTCGGCCAGATCAACGCCACGAACAGGACCGCCTCGAGCCAGCCGATCCTTCGCGCCGCAAGATGCGCCCGCTCGGCAAGCGGGCCCTGGCCTCGCCAGCTGAGGAAGTTCGCGCCGTGCGCGCTCAGCACCACGAGTCCGAACACGCCGATGAGCAGCGCGTACCAGTTGAGGATGTTGAAGAGCGGCAGCGAGAAGTAACCGTCCGGCTGCAGCGGCACGCCCCGGACCACGTTGCCGAGCGCCACGCCGAAGACGAGCGCCAGCGCGGCGGAGGCGAGGGAGAACACCGCGTCGCACGCGGATGCCCACAGCGGGTTTTCGATCTGGTGCCGGAGCTCGAGCGCGAGGCCGCGGCCCACGAGCAGCCACAGCACGATGATGAGCCCGAAGTAGAGGCCGCTGAACGCGCTCGCGTACGCCTTGGGGAACGCGAGGAAGAGCACGCCGCCTCCCGCGATCAGCCACACCTCGTTTCCGTTCCACACGGGACCGATTGCCGCCGTGGTCTGCTCGCGCTCCTCCGGCGTTTTCGCGGCCCACAGGTGGAGCGCCCCCACTCCGAGGTCGAAGCCGTCGAGGACCACGTACAGCGTGATCATCACGGCGAGGAAGCAGAACCAGGCGGTGGCCATGCTTACGCCGCCACCGCGCCCGCGGCCGCGGCCGCGCTGCTCGTGGGTATCTCCGGGTCCTCGGGCCCGCGGCTCACGATGCGCACGATCAGCATCAGGAACAGGATGCCCACGAACAGGTAGAGGCCGGCGAAGCCGAGCAGGGTGAAGATGCCCGTGCCCGCCGGCACCGAGCTGGCGGGCGATGCCGCGTTCTTCGTTCTGAGCAGCCCGAAGATCACCCACGGCTGCCTGCCCGCCTCGGCGGTCACCCAGCCCGCGATGTTGGCGATGTAGGTGAACGGGAAGGCGAGCATCAGCGCCCACAGCATCGGCTTGTTCTCGTACAGCTTCCCGCGCCAGAGCAGCAGCACGCCGAGGCCCGCGATCGCCACCAGGATCGTTCCGAGCCCCACCATGATGTGGTACGCGTAGTACACGAGCGGCACCGAGTCCGGCCACTGGTCGGTGGGGATCCGGTCGAGACCCTTCAGCTCCTCGTTCCAGTTCCTCGACGTGAGGAACGAGAGGAAGTGCGGCATCGCGATCGTGGAGTCGAGCCGGCGCTGCTCGGTGTTCGGGTTGCCGATGATCACGAGCGGCGCGCCCTTCTCGGTCTTGAACAGGCCCTCCATCGCCGCGAAGCTCGACGGCTGCATGTGCGCTGTGTTGTGGGCCGCGCGGTCGCCGGTGGGGAAGATCTGCAGCACGCAGAAGATCAGCGCCGCCACCACGCCCACGCGCACGCTGATCTTCGCGAACTCGATGTGCTTGCCGAGCAGCAGGAAGTAGGCCCCCATCGCTGCGAGCACGAAAGCGCCGGTGATCGCGGCGCCGCTCATGTTGTGCGCGTACTGCCAGCCCACCCACGGGTTGGTGAGGAGGCCCCAGAACGAGTCGAGCTGAACCGCCTTCCCGTGGCCCGAATACGCAACCGGGTGCTGCATCCACGCGTTGGTGGCGATGATGAAGAAGCCCGACAGCCAGGACCCCGCGAAAACGAACAGCGCCGAGATCCAGTGCACGCGCGCGCTCACCCTGCCACGTCCCGCGAGGAAGATGCCGAGGAACACCGACTCGGCGAAGAAGGCGAACACGCCCTCCATCGCGAGCGTCTGGCCGATCACGCCCCCCGCGTAGTTCGAGAACTTCGCCCAGTTGGTGCCGAACTGGAACTCGAGCGGGATGCCGGTCACGACCCCCACCGCGAAGTTCACCGCGAAGATCTTCGCCCAGAACACGGCCGCTACCTCGTAGTGCGCGCGCTCCTCGTCCGTCTTGCGCAGCAGCGGGAAGCGGTGGTCCTCGCGCCCCAGGTACGAGACCGTCTTGAGCCACGCCATCATCAGGGCGAGGCCCATCGTGAGGATGGGAAACAGGTAGTGGAACGTGACCGTCAGCGAGAACTGCAGACGGTCCACCGTCACGTGACTGCTCACGCCCCGGCAGCCTACGTCATCATCCGCGCCTGCGAATTCCGGCTTAACAAGGAGAAGACGCCAGTGGGAATACTTGACGGAAAGGCCGCGATCGTCACCGGGTCGGCGCGCGGCATCGGAAGGGCCACCGCGGAGCTGCTCGCCGAGCACGGCGCGAAGGTGCTGATCAACGACCTCGACGGCGACGTGGCGGAGCAGGCGGCGGGCGAGATCCAGGGCGAGACCACCGTCTTCGCGGGCGACCTCACCAAGCCCGGCACGCCCGACGAGCTCGTGAGGAAGGCCCTCGACGACTTCGGTCAGATCGACATCCTCGTGAACAACGCGGGCTACACCTGGGACGGCGTGGTTCACAAGATGAGCGACGAGCAGTTCCAGGCGATGCTCGACATCCACACGGTCGTGCCGTTCCGCATCGCGCGCGCCGCCGCGCCCTATCTGCGCGAGCAGGCGAAGAAGGAGAAGGAGGCGGGCGAGGAGGTGTTCCGCAAGATCGTGAACGTCAGCTCGATCTCCGGCACGATGGGCAACGCCGGCCAGGCGAACTACTCGGCGGCCAAATCCGGGCTCGTTGGCCTGACGAAGACGCTCGCCAAGGAGTGGGGCCAGTTCAAGATCAACGTGAACGCGGTGGCCTTCGGCTTCGTGGAGACGCGCCTCACCGCCGCCAAGGAGGGCGCCGAGCAGATCGAGCGCGGCGGCCAGCAGATCCAGCTCGGCATCCCGGAGCAGATGCGCCAGATGGCGTCCGCGATCATCCCGCTCGGCCGCGCGGCCACGCCGCAGGAGGCGGCGGGCGGCATTTTCATCCTGTGCACGCCGTGGGCGAACTACATTCACGGTCAGGTGCTTCACGTGACCGGCGGACAGTTCGGCGGCATGACAGGGTGAACCGCGGCGACGTCCGTTAATCGCACCCTTCTGGCCGTAATCGCCGCGCTAGGCGTGGCGCTCGTCGTGGGCTCGCTCGCCCTCGGCGGGCGCCACAGCACGCGCAGCGGCAGCACCGCGGGCGCCACGCTTGCGGCGCTCGAGAGCAAGCTGCTCGTGATCGAGCAGCGTGTGGAGAAGATTCGTGGCGTGCAGTTCACGCACCGGCCGCTGCCGGTGCTCGTGAGCGGTGCGGAGGTGAGGCGCCAGGGCCTCGCGGAGCTCGACAAGCAGGTCCCGCCGGCCACGCAGGCAGCGAACGACGAGCTGCTCAAGCTGCTCGGCCTGATTCCGCCGCAGTCGAACCTCCGCGCGATCCAGGGCGAGGTGTTCTCCGATCAGGTGGCCGGCTTCTACGACCCGGCCACGAAACGCCTGGCGCTCGTGAGGGACGCCGGCGCGACCGACGCGGCGATCGGCGAGATCACACTCGCGCACGAGCTCACGCACGCGCTTGACGACCAGCGCTTCGGCATCCGCGATCAGGCGCCGGGCATGGGTGACGGGGCCACCGCCTACAGCGCCCTCGTGGAGGGCGACGCCACGTCGGTCATGACGCGCTACGCGACCAAGTACATGACGGGGTCGAACCTTCTGGGAGTGCTGTTCGCAAGCTCGAGCGCGACCGGGCCACGCCTGCCGCCCTACATCCTCGCCACGCTCGAGTTCCCGTACATCGAGGGACAGCGGTTCGTGGACACCCTCTTCCGCTACGGCCGCGGCTGGACGCTCGTGAACTTCGCGTTCCGCTTTCACCCGCCGGTGTCCACCGCGCAGATTCTGCACCCGCTTCTGTACGCGCAGAACGTGAAGCCGCTCCCGGTGCGGCTGCGTGTGCGGCCGCTGCTCCCGCGCGCGTGGCGGCCGGTCCTCGGCGGGACGCTCGGGGAGTTCGACACGCGAGAGCTGATCCAGCGGGGGCTGCCCGGCGATCGGGCGGCGACCGCGGCGGCCACATGGCGCGGCGGGGGCTACCAGCTCTGGCGTCTCGGTGCCCTGCCGGATCCGAGGTGCGCCGGCCCGTGCCGGCAGCGCGACGCGCTCGTGGCGGCATGGCGCACCGCGCCCGGCCGCGACGCTCAAACGCTCGCGGCGGGCGTGAGCGCATACGTCTCCAAGGGACTCGGCGGCCGCGCGCGCGGCCGCAACGTGTGGGCGCTTCCCGGCAGCGCGGCGGCGGTGAGCACGCAGGGCGGCACCACCGTGCTCGCGCTCGCGCCCAGCGTGGCGTCCGCTCAGCAGCTCGCGCTCCGGGCGGCCCCGCCGCTCACCTCGCAGAGAGCTCCTCGCGTACGCCCGTGAGGAACGCCTCCACCGCGGGCGGACGCCTGCGCCCCTCGCGGTAGAGCACCGACACCGGGATGCGCGGCAGCTTCGGGACGATCGGGATCGCCACGAGCTTCGGGCCCGCGGTGGAAGCGAACGAGCGCGGCAGCACCGACACGCCGAGGCCCTGCGCGGTGAGCGCCCGCACGCTCGACGCCTCGTTGCTCTCGTAGGCCACGTGGAGGGACGCTCCGGCGGCGGCCAGAGCGTCGTCGAGTGCCTGCCGGAGTGACGCCCCGGTGATAGGCGCAACCAGCGGCTCGTCCGCGAGCGCGGCCACGCTCACCCTGCGGCGCCCGGCGAGCCGGTGGCCGGGCGCCACCATCGCTGCCAGCTCCTCGTCGAAGAGCTGCTCGCCCGCGATCCCCTCGCCGGCGGCATCCGGTAGTGAGAACGCGAAGCAGAGGTCGAGCCGGCCGGCGCGAAGGAGGTCGAGCGTGTCGGCCAGCGTGGTCTCTATGAGCCGGATGTCCACGGCCGGGTGGCGGCTGCGGAAGCGCGCTAGCAGCGGCGCAGGGTCGAGCGCGCCGACCGCGGGGATCACGCCCAGCGCCAGGGTGCCGCGCAGCAGTCCCTGCAGCTCGTCGATCTCGGCGCGGAGGGCGTCTACGTCCGCGAGGATCCGTCCGGCACGGGCGAGCGCGAGTTCGCCAGCCTCGGTCACGAGCACCTGCCGCGTGGTTCTGCTGAGAAGCTCCACGCCAAGCTCCTGCTCGAGCCGCCGCACCTGCTGTGACACCGCGGGCTGCGCCACGTGCAGCTCCTGTGCGGCGAGTGTGAAGCTTCCGTGCCGTGCCACGGCCGAGAGGTAGCGCAGCTGGCGAAGCTCCATTCGCCTCGATAATAATCACTTATGAATCAGCTAACAACTTGGTTTTTGACTTATGACTTGCCCGCCGGAACACTCATCCCATGCAGCTCAGCGCCTCCACCCGCATCCGTTCCCACCTCCGCCCGGGTGACGTCGGCGCGGTAGCAGCGCTTCATGGCGTGGAGTACGCCGAGGGTTACGGGCTCGACAACAGGTTCGAGGCGTACGTTGCGCGCAGCGTCGCGGACTTCGCCCTGGTGCTCAGCTCCGATCCCGACGCCGGGCGCGTGTGGCTCACAGAGGACGCCGAGGGGCTCACCGGCTGCATCGCGATCACGCACGCCGGCGGATCGCACGGCCGTCTGCGCTGGTTCCTCGTGGCGCGGCGCGCGAGGGGCCAGGGGCTCGGGAAGGAGCTGCTCGCGGAGGCGCTCGCCTACGCGCGCGAGCGCTTCCGCACGCTCGAGCTCGAGACCTTCAGCGAACTCACAGCTGCAGCGCACATGTACCGCTTGGCAGGCTTCGTGCTGCGCGACAGCGCGCCCCAGAGCGAGTGGGGCCGCGAGGTCGAGCTGCAGCACTACGACCTGAGGCTCTGCTGACCTCACCGCTACGCTCGCCCTCGTGAGAGTGGTGGCGGCGGTGCATTCGGACGACGGCGGGCCGTGCCTGTTCGGGGAAGTCGTGCGCGAGCGCGGTCACGAGCTAGTGGAGTGGCGGCCCGCGGAAACTCCGCCGCCGCAGGACGCAGACGCGGTGCTGGTGTTCGGCGGCTCGATGCACGTGGACCAGGAGCACACGCATCCCTGGCTGCGCGACGAGCGCGACTGGCTGGCCTCGCTGCTCGACCGCCGCGTGCCCACGCTCGGCGTGTGCCTCGGCGCGGAGATGCTCGCGAACGCGGCCGGCTGGCACGTCGCCCCAATGGCGCGGCCGGAGATCGGGTGGCACGACGTGGAGCTCACGCCCGCCGCACCGGCCGATCCGGTGCTGGCGGGTGCGCCCGCCCGCTTTCCCGCCTTCCAGTGGCACAGCTATGCGGTGTCCCCTCCGGAGGGGGCGAGCGTGCTCGCGGTCAACCCCGCATGCGCGCAGGCCTACCGCGTGGCCGAACGCGCGTGGGGAATCCAGTTCCACGCCGAGGTGGACGCCGCGACGGTGGAGCAGTGGCTCGAAGACGGCGCCGATGGCGACGACGCGCGGGAGGTGGCGCTCGACGCGGGCGGAGTGCGCGAGCGAACGTGGCGCGAGATCGCGGCGTGGAACGAGCTCGGGCGCGGCCTGTGCGGCCGCTTCCTCGAACTGGCCGAAGCCTGAGGGCGCCGGCTCAGGCGCCGGCCGGCTCTGCGATCAGCCGCAGCACCTCGTCACGCGACGGCCCCGGCATCGGCGCCGGCGGGTGTGCCTCGGAGAGCTCCACGACCCTGTCCACCACGCCCGGCCGCGCGAACACCTCCTCCGGCAGCGCCAGGCAGCCGGTGATCTCGAGGCCTGCGCGCAGCAGGTCAGGGTCGTACGCCATCACCCTGAAGAGCGACGCTCCGAGGCCGGACTGGAAGTCGGCGGGGCCGGGTGGCTCCATGCCGTTGCGCAGAGCCTCGATCTCGGCGAGCCGGGCGCGGTCGGTGGCGACGGTGGCGCGGTACCAGGGGGCGAGCTCCCGCTCCGTGATGTGGTCCCACGCGTCAGCGAACTCGAGAGGATCGTCGAGCTCCTCGCGCGCTACGTCGCGCAGCCGCGCCGCGTGCACGAGGCCCAGTGAGATCCCGCGTCCCAGTGACGGATTGGTGCACGCCCACGCGTCGGCCACCGCGGCGACGCCCGTGGCCACCGGACGCCCGTCCGTGAAGAAGCGCCGGTAGCGGTCGAGCACCCCGCCCATCGCCACCACCTCGCTGATGGGCTCGCCGTCGAGCCAGTGCGCGTGCAGCGGGCACGCCCGCACGAGCGCGGTCCAGGCATCCACGTTGCGCAGAGCCTTGAGAGGGCGGTCGCCCGCGGATACGAACAGCGTGACCGACCACGTGCTCTGATCGGAAGGCAGGGTGAGCACGGAGAAGGAGCCCACCGGGGCGAGCAGCGGCCCGATCCCCTGCGGCACGCTCCCGCCGTCCGCGGCCTTGAAGAAACGGCCGTAGTAGATGAAGCCGCTGTCCTCGGCCTCCTCCGCCACAGGCGCGCAATCGAGTTCGGCCAGCCACTTCGGAAGCGGCGAGCGGCGGCCCATGGCGTCCACCACCAGGTCTCCGCGCAGCTCCTCGCCCCCGGCCAGGCGAACGCCGCTGACGTGCGGCACGCCCGCCCCGGGTCCGCTCAGAAGCCCCTCCACCGCCACACCGCGCCGGACGTCGAGCCGCGGCTCGGCGTCAGCCACGCTGCCGAAGATCTGCTCGACGGTGGAACGGCGAGCCGTGAGGGCCACCAGGCGATCGTCCTCGGGCCGGCGAGGGCCCGTGATCTCGTCCGGAATGCGCGCGAGATTGTCGACCACCGCGGCGTCCGCATCGATCATGGCCGCCCGGACGTCCGGGAGCTCCCGGGCGATCACCTCGCTCGCGCGCGCGTGCAGGAAGTGCGCCAGCCGGAACTGGCTCACGCCGCTCCGGTCCCACTCCTCCCACGCTTCCTCGATCGAGTCCGGCACCGGCGCCGCGTCGCGCTCTAACAGCGTGACCTCGTGACCGTCGCGTGCCAGCATGATGCCTGAGGCGAGTCCGCAGACCCCGCCGCCGAGAACGATGATCTGAGCCATCCGCGGAGCATCTCCGCCGGGGCACTGCGGCGCAACCCCTCTGTGACCACCCGCACTCGGGTCAGGTCTGCGGCTTCGGCCGCCGCTCCTCGGCCAGCGGCTTCCCGCTCTCGTCCGCCAGCCCCACCGGCGGCCAGGGACCGAGCCAGTTGTCGCGCGCGCCGTCGAGGGTGAAGATCGCGCCCGAGTAATAGTCGCCCGCGGGTGAGGCGAGATATGCCACGAGCCACGCCTGCTCGATCGGCTGCCCAAGACGCCCGAGCGGCACGGTCTGCGCCACGCCGGCTTTCACGGGCTCCGGGTACTTCTGGATCGCGTCCGTCTCGAAGTGACCGCTGGCGATCGCGTTCAGCTTGATGTCGAAGCGCGACCACTCGATCGACAGCACGCGCATCATGTTCTCCACCGCCGCGCGCGCCGCCGAGGAGTGCGCCATCCCCGGCAGGCCGTGGTGCGGCGACAGCGTCACGCTGATCACCTTCCCTCCCCCGCTCGGGATCATCGACTTGCGCGCCACGGCCTGGGTCATCAGCCAGGTGCCTTCGAGGTTCAGCTTCACGACAGTTCGGAAACCCTTGGGGCTGATGTCCTCGGCCGGCGACATGAACTGGCCGCCCGCGTTGTTCACCAGCGTGTGGATGCGGCCGTGCCGCTCGAGCACCCCGTCCACCAGCGCGTCCACCTGCTCCTCCTCGCGGATGTCGCAGACCACGGCCTCGCAGCCCGCATCGCAGAGCTTGGCCGTCTCCTCGAGCGGCTCGAGCCTGCGCCCGGCAACCACCACGTGCGCGCCCAGCGAGGCAAGCTCGACGGCGGTGGCCCGGCCGAGTCCAGAACCCCCGCCCGTGACCACGATCACCTGTCCCTCGAGCAGCCCTGGGCGGAAGATCTCGGATGGCATCGGCGGCAGGCTACCCGGCCGGGGCAACCGGTAGATTCGCGCCCGATGGAGGCCACGACCGCGCCCTCACGCACGCGCTCGTTCGTCGATCGCCGCTTCCGGATCAGCGAGCGCGGCAGCACCACGCGCGTGGAGCTGCTGGGCGGCCTCAGCACGTTCCTGACGATGTGTTACATCCTGTTCGTCAACCCGGCGATCCTGTCCGCCGCCGGGGTGCCGTTCAAGGGCGTCGCGGTGGCCACCGCGCTTGCCGCGTGCGTCACCACGGCGGCGATGGCGCTCTTCACGAACTACCCGTTCGCCCTCGCCACCGGGCTGGGACTGAACGCGGTGGTGGCGTTCGACATCATCCTCGGCCGCAAGGTCGCCTGGCCAGTGGGGATGTCATGCATCGTGCTCGAGGGCGTGCTTGCGCTCGTGCTCGTGCTCGTGGGCCTGCGCGAGGCGATCATGAGGGCGATTCCGCTGTCGATGAAGCTCTCGATCGGCGTGGGGATCGGCTTGTTCATCACCCTAGTGGGCCTGCGCGAGGGCGGCATCGTGGTGAACGATCCCGCCACCGGCATCGCCCTCGGCGACCTCACCGCGGGGCCGCCGCTCATCGCGCTCGGCGGCGTCCTCACCGCCGCGGTGCTGAGTGCGCGCAACATCCGCGGCTCGATCCTCATCGGCGTGCTCACGAGCACGGTGCTCGGCCTGATCTTCGGCGTGCTTCACGGACCGAGCGCGGTGGCCGAGTGGCCGGGAGCCGGATCCTTCTCCACGGTGGGCGACTCGCTGGCCTGGCACAACATCCGGGACGCCCTGGCGGTGGCGCTCATCCCCACGATCTTCGCGCTGTTCATGAGCGACTTCTTCGACACGATCGGCACGGTGGTGGCCGTGGGCGGCTCGGGCGACCTGCTCGACGAGCAGGGTCATCTGCCCGGCATCCGCCGCGTGCTGCTCGTGGACTCGGCATCGGCGGCGGTGGGCGGCGTCGCCGGCGTGTCGAGCGTGACCACCTATGTCGAGAGCGGCGCGGGTGTGTCGGAGGGCGCGCGCACCGGTCTCTCCAGCCTCGTGGTGGCGGTGCTGTTCGGGCTCGCGATCTTCTTCGTCCCGATCATCTCGATGGTCGGGCAGTCGCTGCAGTACCACGGCACCACGATCAACCCGGCGGTGGCACCCGCGCTGATCATGGTCGGGTACCTGATGATCCGGCTCGTGCCCGGCATCGACTGGACCAAGCCCGAGTCGGCGCTGCCGGCGTTCCTGATCATCGCGGGAATCCCGATGACGTTCTCGATCGCGGCCGGCATCGGCTTCGGGGTCTTCGGATTCGTCGCCGTGATGCTCGCCCAGAAGCGCTGGCGCGAGGTGCACCCGCTCATGTACGCGCTGGTGCTGCTGTTCGGCATGTACTACGCGAGCGGCTGGCTCAGCTCGCACGTGTTTCAGTGAGCACGGCGGCCGAACCGCAGCCGGCGTCCCTCCCGCTGCCGGGAGGACGCGAGGATGCCACGGTGCGGCTGCATCCACTGCAGACCGGCTCCTGCAAAGCCCCGCCGGCTTGGCTCTTGCGCCAGGAGGGGCGGATGGGTGCGCTGCGCGCGTTCGGCTTCGGCGTGCCGCGCTCGGATTGGGTTGAGATCCCGATCGTAGCCTTCCTGGTCGAGCACCCCGGCTTCGGCCCCTTCCTGATCGACACCGGCTTCCACCCCTCCGTGGCCGTGGATCCGAAGCAGAACCTCGGCCGCGTGAACGCCTTCTTCTTCAAGGGGATCGAGATGGCGCAGACGGACGCGGTCTCGCATCAGCTTCGCGCGCGCGGGATCGAGCCGTCATCGATCGGGCTCGTGGTGATGACGCACATGCACGTGGACCACGCGAGCGCGATCGCCGACTTCCCGCAGGCCACGTTCCTGCTGAGCCGGCGCGAGTGGGAGGCGGCCGTGGAGCCGCGCGGCGACACTCGCGGCTACGTGCGGCGCCAGTTCGACCACGCCTTCGACTACCGGCTGCTCGACTTCGACTCCCCGGCCACCGACTCCTTCGCCACGTTCGGGCGTTCGTTCGACGTGTTCGGGGACGGCAGCGTGCAGCTCGTGTCCACGCCCGGCCACACGTTCGGGCACCTGTCGGTGGTGTTGCGAGTTGCCGCTGGCGAGGTGCTCGTTGCGGGCGATGCGATCTACTCGACCACCACGATGCGCGAGTCGCACCTGCCCTACCGAGTGGCGGACGAGCACATCTTCCGCCGCTCGCTGCGCGAGATCCAGCTCTACGCCGAGCAAACGCCGAACGCCGTGATCATCCCCGGCCACGACATGGAGGCGTGGCGCGGGCTCAAGAGCTCCTACTGACCCAGCCCGCTCGGGTGTCTCCAAATAAGCATGAAATACATGCGTTTCGGCTGACACCCGGCGATTTCGGCAGACGCGGCAGGGCTCGCGGAGCGGCTAGCTCGCCAGCGGGCGGCGCGATGCCGCCTCGGCGGCGCGGCGCGCGGCCCGGGCTGCGCGCACCGCGCGCTTGCGGCCGCCGTCGCGCAGGCCGTAGTAGAGCTTCTGAACGTCGGCGAACACGACCTCGGACGCCGCCTGCGCCTGCTCGCGCGTGGGGTGCTCCACCTGCTCGAAGCGGATCGGATCGCCGAACTGCACCGTGACCTTCGGGAACTGCAGCTTCTTCCAGTTGCGCGCCTTCTGCGAGCCGTAGATCGCCACCGGCACCACCGGCACGCCGCTCTCGAGCGCCAGCCGCCCAACGCCTGGCCGCGCCTCGCCGAGCTCGCCGCTCCGCGAGCGGCCGCCCTCCAGGTACATCAGCACCATGTCGCCGCGGGCGAGGACGGCGTGGGCGGTCTTGAACGCCTCCTCGTCGCGCCGGCCACGAAGAACGGGAAACACGCCACCGTGGGTGTAGATGAACTGCATCGGACGCGCAAAGAGCTGCGACTTCGCCATGAACTGCACCTTGCGGCGCAGGTAGGCGGCCACGAAGAAGTGGTCGAGGAACGAGAAGTGGTTGGGCGCGAGGAGCACGGGGCCGTGGTTCGGCACCTTCTGCGAGTCGATGCAGCGACCGCGGTAGATCACCGCCACGTACGGCACGAGCAGCAGCCGCACGAAGTCGTACACCCAGTCGGGCCGCCGCGTGCGGGCGCGCTCGTGGAAGCGCGTGAAGTACTCCGGCGGCCGCGGATCCTTGTAGACCTGCTCCTTCACCCTGTGCCCCTCTTACCCGTCCCCCGCCACGTTGTTACTCACCCGCCGCCCAGCCGCGTGATCTCGACACTGCCCGGTGCCAGCCGTCGAGCAGCTCTTCGCGTTCATCCGCTGACATCGTGGGCTCGTAGCGAGCGGCCTCGCGCCACATCTCGCGCGTGTGGGCTTCGCTCCAGAGCTCCGTGGCCACGCCGGCCAGGTACGCGGCGCCTAGCGCAGTGGTCTCGGATATCTCCGGCACCACCACCGGCACACCGAGGATGTCCGCCTGGAACTTCATGAGCCATGCGTTCACCGCCGCGCCGCCGTCGGCTCGCAGCTCCTCCAGGCGCTTTCCGGACGCGGTTTCGCAGGCTCGCACCGCATCCGCGCTCTGGTAGGCGATGGACTCGAGGGCGGCGCGCGCCAGGTGCGCCCGCCCATTGCCGCGCGTGAGGCCGACGATGGTGCCCCGCGCGTACGGATCCCAATACGGCGAGCCGAGGCCGGTGAGCGCCGGCACGAAGTACACGCCGTCATTGCCGTCGGTGGAGCGAGCGAGCTCCTCCGTCTCGTCTGCCACGCGGATGATCCCGAGCCCGTCGCGGAGCCACTGCACAGCCGCGCCGGTGACGAACACGCTCGCCTCGATGGCGTAGTCCACGCGGTCGCGAACCCCCCAGGCCACCGTGGTGATGAGGCCCTCGTGCGCCTCCGGCGCCTCGCCACCCGCGTTCTGAAGCACGAAGCTGCCCGTGCCATAGGTGTTCTTGCCGAGCCCCGGCTCCAGACAGCCCTGCCCGTAGAGCGCCGCCTGCTGGTCGCCCGCTATGCCCGCCACGGGCACGCTCCCGCCGAATTCGGTCGTCTCGCCGTACACGTGCGCGCTTGGGCACGGCCGCGGCAAGCATTCCGGCTCCAGCCCCATCAGCTCGCACAGCTCGCCGTCCCAGTCGAGCCGGTGGATGTCGAACAGCATGGTGCGCGACGCGTTCGAGTAGTCGGTCACGTGCTCGCCCGTGAGCTTGCGCAGCAGCCAGGAGTCGACCGTGCCGAACGCCGCGCGCCGCGGATCCACGCCGCCGTGCTTGATCAGCCACTCGATCTTCGTCCCGGAGAAGTACGGGTCGATCACGAGGCCGGTGCGCTCTCGCACGAGCTGCTCGTGGCCCTGCTCGCGCAGCTCATCGCAGCGCTCGGCGGTGCGGCGGTCCTGCCACACGAGAGCGCGGTGGAGCGGCTCGCCGCTGTTCCGATCCCACGCCACGACCGTCTCGCGCTGGTTGGTGATGCCGATTCCCTTGAGGTCGCCGCCGGCGGCGCCCGCCTTGTCGAGGGCATCCTTCGCCACCGCGCGCGTCACGTCCCAGATCTCCTTCGCGTCGTGCTCCACCCACCCGGGCCGCGGGAAGTGCTGCTCGAACTCGCGCTGGGCGCGGCCGCGGACGTGGCCCGCCTCGTCGAAGACGATGCAGGTGGTGCCGCTCGTGCCCTGGTCGATGGCGAGGATCACCGGCGGGACACGCGGTAGACCCGTGCGAGATCCCAGAGCTGGCGACCGCGGTGCATGAAGCCGGCGAGAGTTCGCCCGGTCGCGCGATGCTCGAGATCCAGCTCCACCTCGACAACTGTAAGTCCCGCGCGGATCGCGTCGATGTTCATCGCAGTCTCCATGCCGAAGCCGGGGGCGAACGGCAGGACGTTGCGCAGCGTTGCCGCCGTGAGGGCGCGCTGCCCGGAGAGCGGAGCATCCAGGGTCCGCCCGGTGCGACGCGCCACGACCCAGCGCGAGCTCCGCAGCGCTATCCCGAATCCCCCGCCGACGCGGCGGGCGAACTTCGCAATGGCGAGATCGCCCTGCCCGATCAGCCCGGTGAGCGCCGCGGCGGAGGCGCCAAGGTCGCCATCGCAGAGCAGCACAACGTCAGGCGCGCTCGACAGGGCGCTCTCCGCCGCCGGCGTGTTCGCTCCCCCCTTCCCCAGCCGCTGTTCACTCCGGACCAGCTCGGCGCCGGCGTCGGCCGCGATCTGAGGGGTGCGGTCGGTGGAGGCGTCGTCCGCCACGATCACGCGCGCGTCCGGGAACGCGCCGCGCAGCGCGCGGAGCGTGTCCCCCAGCCGCTCCTCCTCGTTGTGAGCGGCCACCACGATCGCGATTTCCGCTGGCACGGACGGGTATCGTGCCGCAAACCCGCGGACAGGAGGACTTCAGGTGCCAGACGTCGAGGCCCACATCACGGGCACGGTGTGGAAGATCGAGTGCGAGGTGGGGCAGTCAGTTGAGGAAGGCGACACGCTCGTGATCCTCGAGTCGATGAAGATGGAAATGCCCGTGGAGGCGGAGGACGAGGGCACCGTCAAGGAGATCCGCTGCGAGGAGGGCCAGTCCGTGTCCGAGGGCGACACACTGGTGGTTCTTGAGTAACCGGTCCGTGCAGGAACTCGCGTCGGGCAAGCTGCTGCTCGACGAGCCGGCGCCCCATGTGGTGCGCCTGAAGATCTCGAACCCGGCCAAGCGCGGGGCCCTCGATCACGAGATCCTCGACGCGCTGGCCGAGACCGTGCGCGGCCTCGACGCCCGCTGCCTGCTGCTCACCGGCGACGGCAACATGTTCTCCGCCGGCTACGACATCGGCAACCTCGAGGATCAGAACTTCGAGGAGCGGGCTGAGGCGCTCGTGGCGCACCCGTTCCACGACGCCCTGGAGGCTCTCGAAGCGTACGAGTATCCGGTGGTGGCAGCGCTGAACGGGCACGCGATCGGCGGCGGCCTGGAGGTCGCTCTCACCTGCGACATTCGCGTGGCGGCGCGCGGGATCAAGGTGGGGATGCCGCCTGCGCGGCTCGGCCTCATCTACTCGCACACCGGCCTGCGCAAGTTCATCGAGGTGTGCGGCGTGGCGAACACAGCGGAGCTCTTCTACGTGGGGCGCAACGTGGACGCGGATCGCGCGGCGCGCATGGGGCTCGTGAATCAGGTGGTGGAGCGCGACGAGCTGATGCCGGTGGCGATGGACCTGGCGGGCGAGATCGCGTCCAACGCGCCGCTCTCCCTGAAGGGCAACAAGAGCGCGCTGCGCACGTTGCGAGCGCATGGCGCGGCGCTTCCCGAGGACGTGGAGCGCGAGCTCGTGGAGCTGCGCGAGTCCTGCTTCCGCAGCGAGGACTTCCGCGAGGGCGTGAAGTCCTTCGCGGAGAAGCGCCCGCCCGAGTGGCGGAACCGCTAGGCCTCCGGCCTCAAGTCCACCCCCTCCCCGCCGAATACCGGGACATCCGATCCCTCGCGGCCCGCCCCTGCGAGCCGCGCTCGAACCCTCATGCACAACTTCCACATCCCCTGGGCCAAGCCCTACATCGCCGAGGAGGAGATCGCCGCCGTCCTCGAGACCCTGAGCGAGCGCCGCCTCTCCATGGGCGCGACGGTGAAGGCATTTGAGGAGGACGCGGCTGCGCTCGTGCAGCGCCCCCACGCGGTGGCGGTGGCCAACGGCAGCGTCGCGCTCGACCTCGCCATGAAGCTTCTGAAGATCGGCCCCGGAGACGAGGTGCTCGTCTCGGCGCTGTCCTACATCGCCACCACCAGCTCGATCGTCTGGCAGGGCGCCACCCCCGTGTTCTGCGACGTCGACCCGGTCACGCTCAACATCGATCCCGACGAGGTGGCCCGCCGCGCCACGCCGCGCACCAAGGCCCTGCTTGTGGCCGACTACTGCGGCTCGCCCGTGGACTACACGCTCCTTCAGGCCATCTGCGCCGACCGCCGCATCCAGCTGATGGTGGACGGCGCGCAGTCGCTGGGCGCCCACCACCTGGGCGTGCCCACCTGCGCGCTCGGCACGGTGGCCACCACGAGCTTCCACACCGCCAAGGCCATGCTCACCGGCGAGGGCGGGATGGTCTTCATGGACGACGAGGAGCTCGCCGCCCGCGCCCGCAAGATGCGCGGCCAGGGCGAGATTCCGGGCCGCAAGTACGTGCACGACACGCTGGCGTGGAACTTCCGCATCACCGAGATGGCCGCAGCGATCGGTCGCGTGCAGCTCTCGCGAGCGAGCGACGTGCTCTCACACCGCGCGGCGCTCGCGAAGCGCTACGCCGAGCAGCTCGAGGCGCTGCCGGAGGTGCAGCCCACCGGCCACTACTCCGACGGCACCCCCGCGTGGTTCTCGTACGCGATCCGCGTCCCCCACCGCGACGCCGTGGCGGAGTGGCTCGCCGAGCAGGGCGTGGAGACGCGCTCGCTCTACCCGGTGCCCGCGTACCGCCAGCCGATCCCCGAGTACGCCGCTTACCGGAACGAGCTGCGCCCGCACGCAGAGCTCGCGAGCGCCGAAGTGCTCAACCTCCCGATGTTCTACGAGATGACGTTCGCGGAGGTGGACGAGGTGGTGGGCGCGCTCGGCATCGCCCTCGCGCGGGCCCGCAACACACCGGCTCTCGGCCAGCCCGCCGCCGCTTAACGGCGAGAATCATGGACGTCAGGCTCTACTGGAGCGGCGACTTCCCCGAGTACCTTCCGCCCCTGCTCGAGGCGCTCGAACAGCTCCCCGAGACCGAGGACGCACCCGACGGCGAGGTGGTGTTCTGCCCCGACGCCAGCGCCTTCGCTCCGCCGGCCGAGCCCGCCGAGGCCTACGTGGCGGCGCTGCCGAACACCGAAGGCCTCTACAACCAATCGCTGCGCGAAGCGCTCGCGAACTCGCTCGCCCCCTGGGCCGAGCGCGGCGCGCTCTTCATCGTCCCCACCTCCAGCGCCGCGGCCAACCTGCGCGTGCTGCTCAGCCTTCCGGCCGAGCGCGTGCACGTGGTCGCGCTGCCGCTCGCGCCGGCCCGCGTGCCCGATGCCGCCATCCCCGGCACCGACGTGCTGGCGGTGCCGCCGATCAACTACCCGGTGCTCATGCAGGCGGTGAAGCTCGCGCGCCTGGCGGGGCTTGATCCGCGGCTCGTGCTCGCGGACCCCGCGGCCGAGCCCGTGGTACGGCCCGGCGGACTCGCGAACCAGCACGGCCTGCTCGCCCACCGCGAGGTGGTGGCGGTGAACGACTGGCACGACGCGGCCGCGAGCGCCGGCGCCATCGTGCTCTTCGAGTCCCACCCGGGCACCGGCTGGACGCTGCGCGAGGCGCTCGCCACGGGAGTGCCCGTGGTCACCCCTCAGAGCTCGCTCACCGGCGACCATCTGGCGGCCGTCGGCGCCGGCGCCTATCCGTACGCCGGCCCGCACGACGTCGCGAGCCTGGCCACCGCGATCGCTTCCGCGCTCCGGCGCGACCGCGGAACCGAGCTCGAGAGCTCGGGGCGCGAGGCGGTGCTGGCGGAAAGCTGGTCGGATGCCGCGTCGGCTCTCTATGGCGTGCTGATGGAGGCACTCGAACCCACACAGCGGGCCGCCGGGCCGGCGGCCATCCAGACGGCCGTCACCGGCGAGCGCCTGTCTATCTGCGTGCTCAACCCCAAGTCGAGCGAGGGCGGCGGCGAGCGTTTCATGCGCGAGCTGGTGCTCGCGATGGCGGAGCACGAGTCGCGGCCGCGGGTGAAGCTCGTCTGCCAGATCAAGCCGTTCGACCCCTTCGACCCGGGCACCGCGCTGCTCCAGCGTGCGGGCGTGGAGGTGGTGACCGTGCCGGGGCCCGACTTCGACCAGGTGGCCACGCGCGAGATGGAGGGCGCGGACGTCGTCTACTACTCGTGGCCGCACATGTCGTTTCCGCTCGTGACGAGGGCGCCGCTCGTGTGCACCTTCCATGACCTCAACTGGAAGCATTTCGACGTGTATGGCCCGCAGGACAAGGTGCAGCTCGAGGCGCAGACCCCGCGCTGGATCGAGCTGTGCAGCGCGATGGTGCACTCCTCCAACTTCATCCGCGGCGAGATGCGGCACTTCTACGGCACGCCGGACTCGCTCTCGCACGTGATCCCGCTCACCGCCGAGACCCCGGCCGACCCGGCCACGCCCGAGGAGCGCGCCGCGGTGCGCCGGCGCTGGGGGCTCCCCGCGCGCTTCCTGCTCAGCCCGAACGGCTGCCACCTGCACAAGAACTATCCGGTGCTCGACGCCGCGCTGCGCATCCTGCGCCGTCACGGCCGCCCGATCAGCGTGGTGGCCAGTGGCGGCGGTACCGACATCCGCTACCACGGGCCGGACCTGATCGGTCTCGGGTACGTGAGCGCGCGCGAGCTGCAGGCCCTCTACGAGGAGTCGGATGGCATGGTGCAGACCACGCTCTACGAGGCGGGCAGCTTCCCGATGTGGGAGGCGATGACCGTGCACAAGCCGGTCGCGATCTCGCGCGTGCCTCCCATCGTCGAGCAGGTGGAGCGCCTGGGGGCCACGGTCGAGCTGTTCGACCCGCTCGACCCCGAGGACGTGGCCGCCGCGCTCGCCCGCATCTGGGACGGCTCTCCCGCGACCTCGCCCGAGGCGCTCGAGCACAACGCCGCCGCCACCGCGGCCCGCGGCTGGGATGACGTGGCGGGCGACTACCTGAAGCTGTTCGCCGAGCTGCGCAGGACGCACGGTGCTCAAGCCGCCTGAGTTCATGCGGCGCTTGGCCCACGTGGGCGAGGGCGTGCAGGTGTTCGAGCACGCGCTGATCCTCAAGCCCGAGACCATCTCGATCGGCGACCGCTCGCGGATTGACGACTACTGCCGGCTCGAGGGCGGCGAGCGCCTGGAGATCGGGGCAGGCGTCCACGTGTCGAGCTTCAGCTCGATCATCGGCGGCGGCACCTGCCTGATCGGCGACCTCGCGGACGTGGCGCACGGCGCGCGGGTGATCACGGGGTCCGACCAGCCGGACGCCGCGATGAGCACGATGTCGCCGATGGAATGGCGCCACGTGGAGCTCAGCACGATCGTGATCGACCACCTTGCCTTTCTCGCCAACAACGCCGTGATGCTGCCGGGCACGAGCCTGGGCGTGGGCGCGATCGCCGCGGCGGGCTCGGTCGTCACGAAACCGATCCCCGCCTGGGAGATCTGGTCGGGCGTGCCCGCCAAGCCGCTGCGCACCCGTGACCGCAAGGCGCTGATCGCCCGCGGCGTGCCGGTGGCCGAGCTCGAAGCCCAGTCGCTGCTCAGCTGATGGCATAGCCGTCCGACCCTCCCCATACCTTGGCGGCAACCGTCGCCGCTCAATGGGAGGTTCAGCTTGCCGCCGCTGATCACGTACGAGGAAGCTCTGGCCCTCGGGGAGATCGAGGACCACGAGGAAATCCTCGCGCTCGTAGACCGTGCCTTCGAGGCGCGAATGGAGCGCTTTGGCGACTCCACGGACCTCTGCTCATTGGTCAACGCCAAGTCGGGCGGCTGCGCGGAGGACTGCGGCTTCTGCGCGCAGTCGAAGTACGCGGAGGCGGACACTCCGATGCACGCGATGATGAGCCCCGAGCAGATCCTCGAGCACGCGAAGGCGGCCGAGGCGGCGGGCGCGCACCGCTTCTGCATGGTCACCCAGGGGCAGGGGCTTTCCAAGCGCGACTTCGAGAACATCCTGGCGGGCGCCAAGCTGGTTGCCGAGCACACCAACCTCAAGCGCTGCGCCTCGATCGGGCACATGTCAGTCGCGCGCGCGAAGGCGCTCAAGGACGCCGGCATCCAGCGCGTGCATCACAACGTGGAGACGGCGGAGTCCTACTACGACGAGGTGTCCACGACGGTGAAGTACGAGGGCCGGCTGCGCACGATAGACGCGGTCAAGGAGGCCGGGCTCGAGACGTGCGTGGGCGGCATCCTGAACCTCGGCGAGTCGCGCGAGCAGCGCGTGGAGATGGCGTTCCAGCTCGCGTCGATCAACCCCACGTCCGTGCCCATCAATCTCTTGAACCCGCGGCCAGGAACCAAGTTCGGCGACCGCGACTTCATGGACCCGTGGGAGGCCGTCAAGTGGATCGCGATCTTCCGGCTGATCCTCCCCGAGGCGCTCTTCCGGCTCTGCGGCGGCCGGATCGAGAACCTCGGCGAGCTCCAGCCGCTCGCGGTGAAGGCCGGCCTCAACGGCGTGATGATGGGGAACTTCCTCACCACGCTCGGAGCCGAGCCGGAGGACGACCGCGCGATGTTCGAGGACCTCGGGCTGAACACGGCGGCACAGCCGGACAACGGCTCGAACCCGCGGCCGGACAATCGCGACGGCTGGCTGGACGGCCACACCCCCGGCACGCCGATCGACCGGCTGATCAGGAGCCAGGCCGAGGCGAACTTCTGGGATCCGTCCACGCAGCTCCGCCACCGGAAGAAGAGCTCGGTGCCGGCGCGGCCGGACGGGGCGCCCAATCGCGCGAGGCCGCTTGAAGTCGTCCAGGTTCCTGCCTCGCGTTCGCGAAGCGAGCGATCCAAGGACGCCGGAGCGCGAAGGTTCGCGGGCGCGAGAGGGGAGGAAGCGGCATGACGGACATAGACGAACGGCTCGACGATCTGCGCGAGCGCGGGCTGTACCGGCGGATGAGGCTCGTGTCGGGCCCGCAAGGGCCACGCGTGCTGCTCGACGGCAAGCCGGTGCTGCTCCTCTGCTCGAACAACTACCTGGGGCTGGCCGATCACCCGCGCGTGCGCGAGGCGGCGGCGGAGGCGGCCATGCGTTACGGCGTGGGCGCCGGGGCTTCGCGGCTCGTCTCCGGGAACATGACGGTGCACCGGCGGCTCGAGTCGGAGCTGGCCGACTTCAAGGGCAGCCAGGCGTGTCTCCTTTTCGGCTCCGGCTACCTGGCCAACGCGGGGATCGTCTCCACGCTCGCGCGGGAGGGCGACGTGGTGCTGTCCGACTCGCTCAACCACGCCAGCATCGTCGACGGCTGCCGGCTCGCGAAAGCCCGCACCTTCGTGTACGACCACTGCGACATCGAGCATCTCGAGTACGGGCTGCGCGAGGCCGCGGGACGCGCCGCTCTGATCGTCACCGACAGCGTGTTCTCCATGGACGGGGACGTCGCGCCGCTTCCTGAGATCGTCCAGTTGGCACGGCGTTACGACGCGCGCGTGATGGTGGACGAGGCGCACGGCACAGGCACGCTGGGCCCCGGGGGACGCGGGGCGGTGGCGGCCGCGGGGCTCGAGGACGAGGTGGATGTGATCGTCGGCACGCTCGGCAAATCGCTCGGCTCGTACGGCGCGTACGTGTGCTGCGACTCGGACATGGCGGACTACCTCGTGAACGTCGCGCGCACGCTCATCTTCTCCACCGCCCCGCCGCCGCCCGCGGTAGCTGGGGCGCTGGCGGCGCTGGACCTCCTGCGCTCGTCACCGCAGCGCGTGGACAAGCTGCAGCGCAACGCCCGCGTCTTGCGCGAGGCGCTGCGGGACGAGGGGCTCCGCTGCGGCCACTCGGAGACTCAGATCGTCCCGCTCGTGGTCGGCGGCGCGTCCGCGGCCATGGCCGCGTGCGAGAAGGCGCTCAAGAAGGGCGTGTTCGCGCAGGCGATCCGGCCGCCCACGGTGCCCGAGGGCACGTCCCGGCTGCGGCTCGCGGTGATGGCCTCGCACACCGGCGCGGAGCTGCGGCAGGCCGCCAAGGTCCTCGCTGCGGTGATGCCCGCGCAGCCCGAGGTGCCGCGGGAGCCGCGGGCGGCGGAGCCCGCGCACGGAGTGTACGACGGCTTGGCCGAAGCCGCTTAGTGCGCGGGGTTTTCGTCGCCGGCACCGACACCGGCGTTGGCAAGACGATCCTCGCGGCCGCGATCTGTGCGGGACTCGCGGCGCGCGGTGAGAAGGTGGCGGCGTTCAAGCCGGCGGTCACTGGGCTCGACGAGGAGGCGCCGGAGGGCTGGGCGCGCGATCACGAGTTGCTCGCGTCGGTGGCCACGGCCGGGCAGACCGACGACGACGTGGCGCCGCATCGCTACGGGCCACCGGTGTCGCCGCACTACGCGGCGGAGATGGCGGGCGATCACATCGAGCCAAACGAGCTGCTCGCCAAGGCACGCAACGCGGCCGACCATGCGGATGCGCTGGTGTGCGAGGGAGTCGGCGGCCTGCTCGTCCCGCTCACGCCGGGCTACCTGGTTCGCGACCTCGCGCTGGACCTCGGCGTGCCCGTGGTGGTGGCCGCGCGGCCGTCGCTCGGCTCGATCAATCACACGCTTCTCACTCTCGAGGCGGCAGCCACGGCGGGGCTCGACGTTCGCGGGGTGGTGATCACTCCCTGGCCCGAGCCCGCGGACGGCGTCGCCGAGTCCAACCGCAAGACCGTCGAGCTGATCGGGAACATCGCGGTCACCTGCCTTCCGCACATCACCCGCGAAGAGCTGGCGGAGGCCGGCGGCCGCCTACCGCTGGACGACTGGCTGCACATCGACGAAGGCCCGCACGCGGCCTGACGGTCTAGGCGGGCGCGGGCTCGCGGGCGCCCTCGGGCGCCGCCGGCTCCCGCTGCTCGAGCTGCTCGAGCCCGAGCCCCTCCGGCGCGTGCAGCGCCAGCATCATCGGCTCCACGTCCGGCACCCCGCGCGGGTCGAGCAGCGACACCACAACCATCGTCACGAATGCGATCGGCACGGACACAACGGCGGGCTGGCTGAGCAGCGCGCCGAGCGCGCCGCCCACGTTCTCCCCCGCGATAAGGCCGGCGAAGATGCCGCCGCTCGCCACCGCCGCGCCCGCGATCATGCCTGTGGCCGCGCCCCTCGCCGTCAAGCGGTGCCACCAGATGCCGAGCAGGAACATCGGGCAGAAGCTGCTCGCCGCGATCGCGAACGCCCACCCCACCAGCACGCCGATGTCGAGGTTGCCGGCGACGAGCGCCAGCAGCACGGGCAGCACTATTCCGGCCATTGCCGACGCGCGGAATCGCAGCCGGCGGGAGTGCGTGCTCCCGCCGCCGCCGCGCGCGCGGACCCGTCCCCACACGTCGTAGGAGAGCGTCCCCGCAATCGATACGAGCAGTCCCGAGGCGGTGGAGAGAAACGCGGCGAACGCACCCGCCGCGGTGAGCGCCGACAGGAGGTTGCCGGGCACTCCCGGCCATGCCAGGTGCGGCAGGCGCAGCACAACCGAGTCGGTCTCCCCGGTCACGTAGAGGCCGGAGGCGAGCACGCGCCCGAGCAGCCCGTAGACCGTGGGGAAGAGATAGAAGATGCCAAGCAGGCCGAGCACGCGCACGGTCGTGCGGCGGGCAGCCGGCCCGTCCGGGTTGGTGTAGAAGCGAACCAGGATGTGCGGCAGGCCCATCGTGCCGAGCACGGTGGCTATCAGCAGCGAGTAGACGAACAGCGGCCCGTCGCGCCCGCCATGGCCCACCGGCCGCGACCAGACCACGCCCGGGCCACGCTGCGCGCCCTCGCTCAGCGGCACCGCGGCGCCGGGCGGCAGGACAACACGGCCGGCCGGGAGCGTGACCTTCTCCCCCGCGCGCGCGTGACGCGGCACGCCCGCGGCGCGATAGGCCGTTGCGCGCTGGAACGCGACGGTCTTCGGCGAGTCGAGCTTGACCACGAGCCCGTGAGCTGGAGCACGCGGCACGTCCGCGCCGAACAGCGCGGAGCGATGCGGCAGGCCACCGAGGTAGATCAGCAAAAGGCACGCCGGCAGGGCGATGGCGAACGTCTTGATCCAGAACTGCACGGCCTGCACGTACGTGATGCCGCGCATGCCGCCGAGGCTGACGTTGATGGCCACGATCGCCCCCACCACCACCACGCCCACCCAGTAAGGCGCGCCCGTCACCTCGCCGAGCGTGATCCCCGCGCCCTTGAGCTGAGGCACGAGGTAGAAGCCGGCGATGCCGAGCACGATGGCTGCCGCGAGCAACCGCATCCGCGGGTTGCCGAGCCTCGCCTCGACGAAGTCCGAGATCGTGAACGACCCGAAGCGCCGCAGCGGCGCGGCCACGAACAGGAGCAGCGTGAGGTAGCCCGCGGTGAAGCCCACGGAGAGCCAGAGCGCATCCATGCCCAGCTTCATGGCGAGCCCCGCGATGCCGAGGAAGCTCGCCGCCGAGAGGTATTCGCCGGACACCGCGGCCGCGTTCCACCAGGGCGTGATCGCGCGGGAGGCCACGAACAGGTCGGAGGTGGTGCGGGCGAAGCGCACGGCCCACGTGCCGAGGCCGAGCGTGCCGACCGTCACCACGATCACGGCGATCAGGGCGATCATCGGCCCACGAGATCCCGGAAGGCCTCGTCGAGAGCGTCGGCACGCCGTTGATAGATCAGCCCGAGCCCGACGAACAGCGGAAACAGCGGGAAGGCGACGAGGAACACGGGCAGCGGCAGCCCGAGCAGCGACACGTGCCGGAGCCCCGGCGCCAGGTAGAGCAGCAGCGGCAGCGACCCGAGGATGCCCGCGAACGCCACCAGCGCGAGCAGTGAGAGCGCGAGCTGCGCGCGCAGCAGCCGCCGCAGGTAGAGCCCGCCGTGGGCGGTGGCCTCAGCCAGCTCGTCCCGCGGCGTGCGGCGGCGGCCCCCGGCGGGCGGGCTCACCGCCGGCTCCTCACAGGCGCAGCCTCCGGCGCAGCTCGGCCACCTCGCGCCGCGCCACCGGCACCTCACGGTCGCCGGGGAAGATCAGCGTGGCGGTGCCGTTGAGCTGCGGGCGGATCTCGGTGGCCCGCCGCAGGTTCACGACGTACTGGCGGTGCACCCGCACGAAGCCGAACGGCTCCCACCGCCGCGCCACCTCGGCGAGGCTCCCGCGCATCAGGTAGCGCCCGTCGCCGGTGACCACGCGCACGTAGTCGCCGTTCGCGCAGAGGTAGAGGATCGACGAGCGGCTCACGAGCCGCGTGGTGCCCGCGGCGAGGCTGTCCACCGGAACGATCTCGTCGTCGTCCTCCCCCGTGGCCGCCGCCGTCGCAGCCCCGCTCGTAGGCGTCGCGGGCTCGAGCTCGTGCACCTCGATCGAGCTCACCGCGCTCACACGCTCCACGGCCTCGTCGAGCCGCCTGCGGCTCACCGGCTTCACGAGGTAGTCCACCGCGCGCAGCTCGAACGCCTGCACGGCGGCGTCCTCGTATGCACTCACGAACACGATCGCCGGCGGGCTGGCGAAGCGGCGCAGGATCTGCGCGAGCTCCAGCCCGTCGAGGTCCGGCATGCGCACGTCGATGAAGAGGCCGTGGTAGTCCTCGGTGGAGTCGTTGAGGCGGCGGAGCGCCTCGCTGCCGCTCGACGCGGAGTCCACCCGCCCCACCACCTCGGACGCCCTCAGCATCCGCACGAGGTCGTTCAGCGCGGGCGCCTCGTCGTCCACCGCGAGGAAGCGGAGCCCGTCCGTCACGCGGCACGCACCCCCGCGCGGAACTTCGGGATCGTCATGACCACGGTCGTGCCGGAGCCGGGCGTGGACTCGAGCTCGAGCCCGTAGCCGTCGCCGAACGCGCCGCGCAGGCGGCCGTGCACGTTCGAGAGCCCGATGCCCTGGCTCGACCCGTTCAGCGCCGCGCGCGCCTGCGCCTCGTCCATCCCCACTCCGTCGTCGGTCACGCGCACCTCCGCGTCACGGCCCAGGTCGTTCGCCACGATCTCCACCTTGCGGCGGCCGATGCTCTTCTCCACACCGTGACGCACCGCGTTCTCCACGAGCGGTTGTAGCGAAAGCACCGGCAGCACGGCCTGCAGCACCTCCGGCGCCACCTCCAGGCGGACGTCCAGCCGCTCGCCAAAACGCGCGCGTTCGAGCCGCAGGTACTTCTCCACGTAGCGCAGCTCCTCGGCGAGCGTGACGTACGGGCGGTCGCCGCGGAACGCGTAGCGGATGAACTCGGCGAACTCCGTGAGGAGCTCGCGCGCCTGCTCGGGATCGGCGTGGATCTCGCTCGCCACGGCGGCGAGCGCGTTGTAGATGAAGTGCGGCGAGATCTGAGCGCGGAGGGCCCGCAGCTCGGCCTCGGCCAGCCGCTCCTCCTGCGCCGCGAGAGCGGCGAGAGCGACCTGGGCGGACACGAGCGCCGCCGCCTCCTGCACCCCGCGCGTGTCCTCCGGGCGCAGCCGCCCGCCGTCGCGATAGAGGGCCACGAGCGTGCCCACCGAGTTCTCCTGCACAGTCAGCGGCGCCACGATCGCCGCGCGGAGCGGGCAGCCCGGCTCGCTGCAGCGAAAGCGCGGCTGCACGTGCACGCGGCCGTCACGGCCGTGATCCACCGCGAGCATCGTCCCGGGCTGATGGTGGTCGGCGCCGTGGCCGTCGAAGGCCAGCACGCGCGCGCCGTCGAGCAGCGCGATCGCGGGCGCCTGGGTGAGTGCGCGCAGATGGGGGGCCGCCGGCGCCGCGGATTCGGCGGACAGACCCTTCCGCAGGTGCGGCAGCGTGGCCATCGCCTCGTGCAGCGCAGCCTGCATTGCCTGCTGCTCCGGGCTGATCACCCGGTGGGGTCCCCGAAGCAGCCGCATGACAGCGAACAGGGAGGCCGCGATCGCGAACCCGATCAGCACTCCCAGCGCAACTCCCATCTACCTCACCTCCAGAGCGCCACGATATGCGCGTCGGCCGGTCAGCGGTTGCCGCTCGTCGTCGTTCTTACACCGCTCGTCGGTGGTTCGTGACCGCGTGGCGATGCCCCCTTTGTGACAGCAGGTACAAGGCGTACTTTCGCACGCAAACCGCTGCAATGGGGCAGCAGAGGAAGGGAGAGAGGGCCTAATGGAATCAGCAGCGATTCGCGGACCGGACGTCGTTCGCTCAGGCGAGACGGAACCGGCGAGCGCCCGTTCCGGCGTCTGGGCGCCCGCGGATCCGGCGCCCTTGGGGCTCGCCGGGTTCGCGCTCACGACGTTCGTCCTCAGCATGTTCAACGCGCATCTGGTCAGCAGCGCGGGTGAGCCGGTGGTGCTCGGCCTCGCGCTGGCGTACGGCGGCATCGCGCAGCTTCTTGCCGGCATGTGGGAGTTCCGCACCGGCAACACGTTCGGCGCGGTGGCCTTCAGCTCGTACGGCGCCTTCTGGATCTCGTTCTGGGCACTCGTGACGTTCTTCGTCAAGGACATCCCGGCGGCGCACGCCGGTGACGCGGTCGGTCTCTACCTGTGGGCGTGGGGAATCTTCACCACGTACATGTTCGTGGCGTCGCTGCGGACAACGGGAGCCGTTGCACTCGTGTTCGCGCTCCTGGCAGCGACGTACATCCTGCTCGGAATCGGCAACTCCGGCGGGCACGAGACCATCATCAAGTGGGGCGGGTACGTCGGGCTCGCCACGGCGGCGGCCGCTTGGTACGCCTCGTTCGCGGCGGTGGTGAACTTCACCTTCAAGCGGACGATGCTCCCAACGGTGCCGCTGTCGGCACGCGGCGTGCCGGGGGCCGATCAGTAACAGTGACCTGGGCGCGGGCCGTACCCTGGTACGGCCCGCCCCTGACTCGCGACGGCCACGGAGAAAGGACTGACACGTGACACAGGAAGCCACTGGCGCCGCCGAAGCGGTCGCCCAGATCGAAGTACTGGCAAAAGAGGGACGCTCCTACCCGCCGTCCGAGGAGTTCAAGGCGCAAGCCCTCGTCACGGACGACTCCATGTATCGCGCCGCCGAGGAGGACTTCGAGGGCTTCTGGCTCGAGCAGGCCAAGCAGTTCGTGGAGTGGTTCAAGGAGCCGACCAAGTCGCTCGAGTGGGACCCGCCGCACTGCACCTGGTTCGCGGACGGCGAGCTGAACATCTCTTACAACTGCCTCGACAAGCACGTGGCGGCGGGACGCGGGGACAAGGTGGCGTACCACTTCGTCCCCGAGCCGATCGAGGAGGAGCCGCGGGCGATCACGTTCGCGGAGCTGAAGGACGAGGTCTGCCGCTTCGCCAACGGGCTCAAGGAGCTCGGGGTGAAGAGGGGCGACCGCGTAGGGATCTACATGGGCATGGTGCCCGAGCTGCCGATCGCGATGCTGGCGTGCTCGCGCATCGGTGCGCCGCACGTGGTGGTGTTCGGCGGCTTCTCAGCCGAGTCACTCGGCGAGCGGATGGATTCCACCGGCGCAACGGTGATCATCACGCAGGACGAGGCGCGGCGTAAGGGCGGGCTGATCCCGCTCAAGCACATCGCCGACCAGGCACTCGAGCAGCATGCGCCGAGCCTTCAGAAGATGGTGGTGCTGCGCCGCACCGGCGGCGACGTGCCTATGAAGGAGGGGCGCGACGTCTGGTGGCATGACCTCGTAGAGGGCAAGTCCACCGACTTCGAACCGGAGCGGATGAACGCCGAGGACGTGGTGTATCTGCTCCACACGTCCGGCACGACAGCGAAGCCGAAGGCGGCGCAGCACACCACTGGCGGCTACCTCACGTACGTGGCGTTCACGCACAAGTACGTATTCGACATCCATGACGACGACATCTGGTGGTGCGCGGCCGACGTGGGCTGGGTGACCGGCCACAGCTACATCGTCTACGGCCCGCTCAACAATGGGACGACGGGAGTTCTCTACGAGGGCGATCCAACCTTCCCGGACGTGGACCGCCATTGGGCGATCATCGAGCAGTACAAGGTCACGCAGTACTACACGGCGCCGACCCTGATCCGGGCGTTCATCAAGTCCGGCCCGGAGCCGGTGCAGAAGCACGACCTCAGCTCGCTCAAGCTGCTCGGCACCGTCGGCGAGCCGATCAACCCCGAGGCGTGGCTGTGGTACTGGCGCTACGTGGGCGGCGAGCGCTGCCCGGTTGTGGACACGTGGTGGCAGACCGAGACGGGCGGCATCCTCATCTCGGCGCTGCCGGGAGTGACCACGCTCAAGCCGGGGTCGGCCACGGTTCCGCTGCCCGGCGTCCAGCCGGCGATCCTCGACGAGCGGGGCCGCGAGGTGCCGCAGGGTCAGGGCGGGTTCCTCGTGCTGAAGAAGCCCTGGCCGGGCATCTTCCGCACGCTGTGGGACGACGACGAGCGCTACGTGTCGAACTACTTCTCGAAGTACGGGCCGGACACGTACTTCGTGGGTGACGGCGCGCGGCAGGACGACGACGGCTACTACTGGCTGCTCGGCCGGATCGACGACGTGATGAACGTGTCGGGGCACCGGCTGTCCACCATCGAGCTGGAGTCGGCGCTCGTGGCGCACGAGGCGGTGGCGGAGGCGGCTGCGGCCGCGGCGCCGGACGATTTGACGGGTCAGACGCCGCTCTGCTTCGTGATCCTGAAGTCGGGATACGAGCCGTCCGACGAGCTCGCGAAGGAGCTGCGCGAGTGGGTGGGCGAGCAGATCGGCAAGATCGCGCGCCCGAAGGCGGTGATCTTCGGCGCCGACCTGCCGAAGACGCGCTCGGGCAAGATCATGCGCCGGCTGCTCAAGGACATCGCCGAGGGCAAGGAGCTGGGGGACACCACCACGCTCCGCGACCCCGACATCGTCGAGGAGCTCAAGGAGCGGGCGGACCAGCTGCTCGGGCGGTCTGGGGCGAGCGCCTAGGAAGAAGGGCTAGCTGGCGTAGTCCTCGCTGCCCATGATGTGCAGCGAGACATAGGGCTCATCCCCCACAACCCAGCTGTCATGGCCGGGCGGCACGTAGAAGAGGTCGCCCGGTCCCATGACGCGCTCTGTGCCGTCGTCCATGTGCACGGCGGCGCGGCCGCTCACGACGAGGCCCACGTGCTCTGTCTGGCACAGGCCCTCCCCTACGTGCTCCGACCAGCGCCAGCCTGGCTCGTAGGTGGCGCGGCCGAGCGTCATCGGGCCGATCTTGTAGACCTCGAAGCGACCGTGGTCGAACTCGCGCGTTTCGACCGGATCGTCGAGATTCACCAGGCTGAGGTCGTTCATCACGACGCGATCGGCCGGGCGCGGTTCTCCTCGCCCTCCGGCACGCGGCCATCGCGGCCGACGTAGCCGTCCTTGCCCCCGACGCAGATGTAGATGGCGTCCGTGTCGCCGACGTTGCGGAGCTGCCTGACGGTGCGCGGGTCGACCTTTGCGAGGCCGCCCGGCCCGAGGGTGTGGCGCTCGCCGTCGTTGAACACGAACTCGAGCCGGCCCTGATGGACGAAGTAGAGCTCCTCCTGCTCGTCGTGGAAGTGCCGGCCGGACTCGATGCCTGGCGGAATCACCACGGCGTTCACTCCGAAGGCGGTCACGCCGAGCGGCGCGCGGATCTTGCGGAAGCCGGGGCCGTCGCCCAGGTCGTCGAGGGTGCCGACGGCGTATCCGTTGCCGGTCACGATGTCGCTCACGGTGATCCTCCTTTGTGGCCGCTTGTGGGTTGCTTGATGCTACCCGCTTCGGGCGTACGATGCTTGTTGGCATGAGCAACAAGGAGCAGCGTGAGCCCCGGCGCCGGCGCCGCGTCTTCCTCGGCGGGCTGGGCCGGGTGTTCCAGCCACCGATGACCACGCCTCAGTGGAAGGACGCGATCCGCGAGGACGAAGCGCGCGGACCGAAGAAGAAGGACAAGGGCGGCTGAGGGCTATGTCCCTGCACCGACTCACCGTCTACTACGAGACGGATAGCAATGAGGATCTCGAGAAGCTGCAAGCAGCGATCGAACGTGCCATCTGTCCCACGCCAGCCTTCGAACCGCACGATTGCCCGCACCGCTGGATGCTGATCACGAGCGAACTCGACGCGGCCGAGGCCGCGGAACTGGACGAGCTCCTCAACTCCTGACCCGCGCCGGGGGACGCGGTCGATCTAAAGGCTGACTATCAGTGTCTAGATCGACCACGTCGCCCTACGCCCTACGCCCTACGCCGCCGACTGCTTCCGCTCCCGCTCCGCCTCGCGCAGCTCCACCCGCCGGATCTTGCCCGTCAGAGTCTTGGGCAGATCCGCCACGAACTCGATCTCACGCGGGTACGCGTACGCGGAGTGCCGCTCGCGCACATGCCGCTTGATCTCGTCCGCCAGCGAGTCCGAAGCCGAGTGCCCCTCGTTCAGGACGATGAACGCCTTGACGATCGTGCCGCGCTTCTCGTCGGGTGAGGCCACCGCCGCGGCCTCCAGCACCGCTGGATGCTCCACGCATGCCGATTCCACCTCGAACGGCCCGATCCGGTAACCGGCGGAGATGATCACGTCATCCGCGCGGCCGGCGTACCAGAAGTAACCGTCCTCATCCATCTGCGCCGCGTCCTTCGTGTGGAACCACTCGCCCTCGAACACCTCGCGTGTGTCCTCTGGGCGGTTCCAGTAGCCGATCGGGTAGTGGGGGTTCGAGCGAGCCCGCAGGCAGATCTCGCCGCGCTCGCCGGCGGGGAGCGGTCGCTCGTCCTCATCCAGGATCGCCACGTCCCAGCCCGGTAGCGGCAGCCCCATCGAGCCCTCCCGCACCTCCACGGAAGGGAAGTTGCCGCACAGCGGATAGCTCTCGGTGAGCCCGTAGTAGTCGAGCACCGTGAGCCCGTACTGCTCGCGGAACCAGTGGATCACCTCGGGGTTCAACGGCTCGCCGGCGCTGCATACGATCCGCATCTGGTCTAGCGGAAAGCGCGAGCCCGCGTCCGACACGGCCCGCATCGCGCGCAGAGCCGTGGGTGTGGTGAACATGTTCTGCACCCCGTGCTTCGACAGCTGGCGGAGCTGCTCCTCCGGGTCGAAGCCGCCCTTGCGGGCGTACACGAACTGCACGCACCCGTAGCGCCACGGCCCGAGCAGCGGGCAGATGCCCGCAGCCCACGCCCACTCGCCCGAGCCGTGGAAGAGCTCGCCCTCCTGCACGTCGTGGCAGAACTCGAACTCCTCGTGCGCGAGCAGATAGCGGTGCGCGTGGAGGATGCCCTTCGCCATCCCCGTGGTGCCGGAGGAGTAATAGAGCTGGGCGGGATCGTCGGCCGCGGTGTCGACCATCGAGTAGGAGTCGGAGGCCTGCCCCAGAGCCGCGGACAGATCGATGTCGGCCGAGTCGGACTGGCCGTCCAGGACGAAGATCACCTCCGCCAGCCCCTCGGGGATGCGATGGCGGTTGGCGGAGTCGGTCACCAGCACCTTCGCCTGCGAGTCGCGCAGCCGGTGCTCGATGCCCTCGTCGCCATACAGGACGGACATCGACAGCAGGATCGCGCCCGCCTTGTATGTGCCGAGGAACACCGCGGCGGTCTCCGGCAGGGACGGCGAGAGCGTGGCCACACGGTCCCCGCGCTCCACGCCGTGCGCTTCCAGCACGTTCGCGAACTTGTTCGACAGCGACTGCAACTCGCCGAACGTCACCCGCCGCTCGTCTCCGCGCCAGTCCTCCCAAATCATCGCGAGGCGGTCCGGCGGGTGCTTGTCACATACGTCGGCAGCGACGTTGTAACGGTCCGGAACCTCCCACCGATGTTGTGCACGCATCTCGTCGTAGCTGCCGAGCCGGTACTTTCTGTAGCCCATCGCTCCTCCTCTCCGTCCGGAGCGGGAGGTTGTCCGTGCCCCGGTTGGACTTCGCGCTGGATGGATCCTCGCACCTTTCTCCCACCTCACCGAGTACCCGTGGCCGCGCTTCCCGAGCTCGGCGCGCCTGCGCCCGTGGCCGCCCCGCTGGGTGAGGTGCGCGGACCGGCTGTGGTGGCCTTCCTGCGGCACGTCGGCTGCCCTTTTGCCGAAGCGACGATGCGCGCGCTCTCGGACCACGCGCGCCAGAACGACGACATCGACTGGATCGCGGTCAGCCATGCGCCGCTCGAGGCCACTGACCGCTGGTGCGCAGCCATCGGCGCCAGCCACCGCGTGCGCCTCGTGATCGACGAGGAGCGGTCGGCCTACGGCGCGTGGGGACTCGGCCGCAGCAGCCTCCGCCACTTCGCCGGCCGCCGATCGCTCACAGCGGTGGCGCGGCTCGCGCGCGAGGGCATCCGCAACCGCCATCCGGCCGGCACCCGCTGGCAGCAGGCGGGCACCTTCGGCGTGGACGCGAGCGGCAAGATCGTGTGGCGCCACATCCCGCCGCACGCCGGCGCTCTGCCCGATCTCCACGCGGCGGCAGAGGCCGTCCGCTAACCCGGCTTTCCGACCACCCCGCGAGTTACCTTCCGCCGGCAGTGAGTCTCGCCGCCGACGATCGCCGCTACCTCTGGCACCCCTTCACCCAGCAGCGGGGCTGGGAGCGTGAGGAGCCGCTGATCGTGCAGCGCGCCGAGGGCACCGATCTGATCGACACGGAGGGTCGCCGCTACATCGACGGCGTCTCCTCGCTCTGGTGCAACGTCCACGGCCACCGCCACCCGCACATCGACGAGGCGGTGAAGGCCCAGCTCGAGACGGTCGCGCACAGCACCATGCTCGGTCTCTCGCACCCGCCCGCGATCCAGCTCGCGCGGCGCCTCGTGGAGATCGCGCCACGGGGCCTCACCCGCGTCTTCTACTCGGACAGCGGCTCCACCGCCACGGAGATCGCGCTCAAGATGGCATTCCAGTACTGGCAGCAGCAGGGCGGCGAGCACAGGCGCAAGACGCGCTTCATCTCACTGCGCGACTCCTACCACGGAGACACGATCGGCTCGGTGTCAGTCGGCGGGATCGACCTGTTCCACTCCATGTACCGGCCGCTGCTGTTCGACACCTACAAGGCCGAGCCGGGCGACCCGTCGCACATGGAGCTGATCCTCGACGAGCATCCGGGCGAGATCGCGGCCGTGATCATGGAGCCGCTCGTGCAGGGTGCCGCGGGGATGATCATGCACCCGGAGGGCTACCTGCGCGAGGTGCGCGAGCTCTGCGACCGGCACGGCGTGCTGCTCATCTGCGACGAGGTTGCTGTGGGCTTCGGGCGCACGGGCAGGATGTTCGCCTGCGAGCACGAGAACGTCGCTCCCGACCTCATGTGCGTGGCGAAGGGGATCACGGGCGGCTACCTCCCGCTCGCCGCCACGCTCGCCACGGAGCGGATCTACGAGGGCTTCCTCGGCGAGCACGAGGACTTCCGCACCTTCTTCCACGGCCACACCTACACCGGCAACCCGCTCGCCTGCGCGGCGGCGCTCGCCACGCTCGACGTGTTCAAGCAGGAGCGCACGCTGGAGCGCCTTCAGCCGAAGATAGAGCTGCTCGAACGGCTCCTCGAGCCGGTGGCGGAGCTGCCGATGGTGGCGGAGGTCCGGCAGCGCGGCTTCATGGTCGGGATCGAGCTCGAGGGCTATCCGCTGGACGCCCAGATGGGGCACCACGTCACGCTGGAGGCTCGCCGCCGCGGCGCGATCGTGCGCCCGCTCGGCGACGTGGTGGTGCTGATGCCCCCGCTCGCGATCGCAGAGGCCGACCTCGAGCGACTCGTGGTCATCGTGTGGGAGGCGATCGTCGCGGCCACCGAAGAGCGTGACTTGGCAGCCGCTTAGCTCAGCGGAGATACTCGCCGTGATGGACGAGCGGATCGAGCTCGCGCGGCGCGCATACCAGACGTTCAACGACGGCGACGTCGACTACGCCCTCTTCCATCCGGAGCTGCGCATCGTCCAGACCTCGAGCCTGGTGGGAACCGCGGGCACCTTCACGGGCCACGCCGGCCTGCGGCGCTCAGCCGAGGAGCTGAGGGAAGGATTTGAGGAGCTGCGGTTCGAGCCGGAGGACTACACCGAGCTCGAGGACGGCAGGCTGCTGGTGCGCTGCCGCTTCGTCGGGCGCGGCACGCGCAGCGGGATCGAGCTGGACGCGGACGTCTGGCACATCCTGACATTCCGGGACGGCCTGCTGGCACGGATGGAGGTCTATCCGAGCCGGCGCAGGGCGCTGGCGGCGGCTACCCCTCGTACGGGCTGAAGTCCTTCTTGCGCGCGCCGCAGACCGGGCAGAACCAGTCGCTCGGGATGTCCTCGAACGGCGTTCCGGGTGGCACGCCGCCGTCCGGGTCGCCCTCCGCGGGGTCGTAGATGAATCCGCACGACTCGCAGATCCAGAGTTGCTGTGTGGCTGCCTCCACGCCCCCGCAGGTTAGCGAGAGTAGGCTGCCGCCGATGGCAGAGGGGGACGACCGCCGGATCGAGCGCGCCCCGCATCACGGGGAGGAGCTGAACACCGGCGAGGTGACGAAGGCGCGCGAGGCGGCGTCCGTGATCGTGCTGCGCGAAGGCTCGGCCGGCCCAGAGGTGCTGCTCGTCCAGCGCAATCCCGCGCAGCGCTTCATGGGCGGCGCGTGGGTCTTCCCTGGCGGCGCAGTTCACGAGGAGGACGGCGACCCCGCGGAGACGGGCCGCCGGGAGCTCGAGGAGGAGGCCGGCCTGTCGCTTCCGGACGCGAGCGGCTTCGTCCCCTTCTCGCGCTGGATCACACCGGAGGAGGCGAAGATCCGCTTCGACACGTACTTCTTCGTCGCGGAGGCGCCCGCCGGCGCCGACCCGAGCTGCGACGGCGAGGAGTGCGTGGACCTGCGCTGGATGCGGCCCGGGGACGCTCTCGCCGCGTATCGCGCCGGCGAGCTCAGCCTCGTGTTCCCCACGATCAAGCACCTCGAGCAGCTCGCGGAGTTCCATTCCGTCGAGCAGGCGCTCGACACGGCGCGCAGCCGCAAGGTGGAGCCCGTGATGCCGAAGATCCTGATGCACAAGGAAGCGGCCGAGATCGTTCTTCCCGGGGAGCCCGGCTATGCCGACTGACGGCCTCACGGTCGCGGTGACCGGACCCACGGGCGATCTCGGAGTGGCGCTCGTTTCCGCGCTCGAGCGCTCACGGCAGGTGAAGCGCATCATCGGCATGGCTCGGCGGCCATTCGACCCAGATGTGGTCGGCTGGAAGAAGACCGAGTACCGGCAGGGCGACGTGCAGGACCGCGGGAGCGTGCGCGACGCTGTGAAGGGCGCGGACGTGGTCGTGCACCTCGCTTTCGCGATTCTCTCCGCGAGCGACGCCACCCACTCGATCAACGTGGAGGGATCGAAGACCGTGTTCGAGGAGGCGGCAAAGGCCGGGGCGGAACGCGTCTGTTACGCCTCGAGCGTGGCGGCCTACGGCTTCCACCAGGACAACCCCGACTGGCTCACGGAGGAGATCGAGCCGCGGGGCACGCCCGAGCACCACTACTCCGCGCAGAAGGCCGAGGTGGAGAGCGTGCTCGCCCAGGTGCTGCTCCGGCGCACGAACACGAGCGCCTACGTCTTCCGGCCGTGCATCGTGGCCGGGCCGCGCGCCCAGACGCTGCTGGACGAGCTTCCCTACGTCCGCCTCTCCGAGGCCATGCCGGACGCTGTGGTGCGGCTCCTCGGCTTCATGCCGATGCTGCGGCCGGTCATCCCCGACCCGGGTACCCGCTTTCAGCTCGTGCACGAGGACGACGTGGCATCCGCCTTCGTCGCAGGAGTGGTCGGAAGGGGCACGCCCGGGCCGTACAACCTCGCGGGCGGCGGCACGCTGAGGACGAGCGATCTGGCGGACGCCCTCGGCTGGTACTCGATCCCGATCCCCGAACTGGCCGTGGAAGCCACGGCCGAGGTGATCACCCGCATCCCCGGAGCGCCGGCCCAGCTCGCCTGGATCCACTCGGTCCGCAAGGAAGTGCTGATGAAGACCGACCGAGCCCGCAAGGAGCTCGGCTGGAAGCCGAAGCACACCGGCAAGGCAACGCTGAAGGCGCTCGTGGCGGCGCATCGGTCGGATGAGGGCATAGGGCATAGGGCATAGGGCGCGACCTCCGACCTCCGACCTCCGACCTCCGACCTCGCTAGCCTGGCCAGTTCTTCGATGGGGAGGCGACTGCACAACCTGGGGCGTTCTGCCGTGTTGCTACATCCGCCCTTGTCCCCCCTCCGCACGCTATTTGCCGTTGCGCTGCTCGCGCTCGCCCTTCCGGGCGTGGCCGGTGCCGCGGTCTACACGCCGAAGCCGAAGGTGCTGTACCACGACGGCCACACCGGTCGTTACCTGATGGACGGCAGCTGGTACTTCCGCGCCGACCCGCTCGACCAGGGACTGGCACAGGGCTTCGAGCGGCAGAGCTCGCTTACAGGCTGGACGCCGGTCACGGTGCCGAACGCCTGGAACGCGAACGACATCTCAGACGCGAGCCAGCGTGGCGGCGTGGGCTGGTACAGGACGGATTTCCGCGTGCCCAAGGCGGGCCGCACGGTGAGCTGGGTGATCCGCTTCGAGTCCGTCAACTATCGCGCGCGCGTGTACCTGAACGGCCACCAGATCGGCACGCATGAGGGCGCGTACCTGCCGTTCGAGGTGCCCGCGAACAGGATCCGCCGCGGCGGCGTGAACCATCTGGTGGTCCGCGTGGACAGCCGCCGCAGCGAGACCGACCTGCCGCCGCTGATCGACCAGGACAACGGCACGCCCGGCGGCGGCTGGTGGAACTACAGCGGCATCCTGCGTGAGGTCTACCTGCGGAAGATCGACCGCGTGGACATCAGCAACTTCCTCGCGCAGCCGCGCCTCCCCTGCCGCAACTGTCCGGCCACCATTCTCTTCAAGGCCACGCTGCACAACGTCGGCGGCAAGCGCCAGCCGGTGAGCTTCCACGCCTCAGTGGGTGGCCTGGCAGCGCACTTCAAGCCCGTCACCGTCGCCGGCCATCACAGCCGGACGGTCTCGGCGAAGGTGCGAATCGACAACCCCCGCCTGTGGGAGCCTGGCGATCCTCAGCTCTACACGGTGCGGGCGTCGGACGCGATCCGCGGCCGCACCGTCGGCAGCTGGGCCACGCACATCGGCGTGCGCTCGATCAAGGTCCGCGGCGGTCGCCTACTGATCAACGGCGTCCCCACCACATTGCGCGGCGCCAGCATGCACGAGGAGTCCGTGGGCGATGGCCACGGCGGCGCCCTCACGCCGGCCGATGAGAAGTCGATGTTCCAACAGCTTCTCCAGCTCGGCGGCACGATCACGCGCGTGCACTACCCGCTCCCGCCGGCGATGCTCGAGATGGCGGACCGCGCCGGCGTGTTCGTGTGGGACGAGGTGCCGGTCTACCGGCTCGGTGAGGCTCAGCTCAAGCTGCACTCGGTGCAGGCCAAGGCACTCACCGACATCCGCGACATGATCGACCGGGACCAGAACCACCCGTCGGTGCTCACCTGGGCGATTGGGAACGAGCTGCCCTCGCGGCCCGACTCCGGACAGGAGGCGTACATCAAGCGCGCGCACTCGCTCATCAAGTCGATGGACGACACGCGCCTGATCGCCACCGACATCGCCGGCTATCCCTCGATCCCGAAGCAGATCATCTTCGAGCGCTACTTCACCGCGCTCGGGCTGAACGACTACTTCGGCTGGTATCCGGGGCCCGGCGGGCAGCTGGTGGACCGGGGAGCCACCGGCGCGTACTTCGACCAGATGCACCAGTTCTATCCGCGCATGGCGCTGTTCGTCACCGAGTACGGCGCCGAGTCGAACCACGCCGGGCCCGTGGACGAGAAGGGCACGTACGAGTTCCAGACCGACTGGATGTCATTCCAGAACCAGGTGTTCGACCAGCACCCGTTCATCAACGGCGCGATCGCGTGGATCCTGCGCGACTTCAAGGTGCGGCCAGGCTGGGACGGCGGCAACCCCACGCCGCAGCCGCCGTACAACCAGAAGGGCCTCGCGGACCAGAACGGCAACCCCAAGCCGGCCTTCGCCGTGGTCGCGCGGATCTACCACAACATCCAGCTGGCTGGCGCGGCCCGCATCAAGGCCGCGAACGCGCGGCTGCACATGTCTCAGCCGGCCAGCCGGTAGACGGGGCCGGCGAGCGATACCGCGTACACGTGGCCGGCGGCGTCCTCGCCGAATGACACGAGGTTGCCCACGCGCACGGGCAGCGCGCGGTTGCCCGACGCGCGTCCGCTGCGCAGCCGCACCGAGTAGAGCCGGGAGTTGCAGAGGTCTCCGTAGACGTAGCGCCCGTTGAGCCCGGCAAGGGAGCGGTTGCGCACCACGTAGCCGCCCACGATCGCGCAGAACCCGGCGGAGTGGGAGCGGACGAGCACGGGCGGCGCGTAGTCCGGCGTGGGCCCGCCCTTGAAGCGGCTGTTGCCCTCGAAGTGGCTCCAGCCGAAGTTCCGGCCGCGCGCCGCACCCCGCGGCTCGTAGTCGATCTCCTCGAAGCGGTCCTGCCCCACGTCCCCGATCGCGAGCGCGCCTGTGCGGCGATCGAACGAGAAGCGCCATGGGTTGCGCAGCCCATACGCATAGATCTCCCGGCGCTGCCCGTTGCCGCCGAACGGGTTGCCCGCGGGAATCCCGTAGCCGCCGCGCGGCTGCGGGGCGATGCGCAGGATCTTGCCGAGAAGGGTGCCGAGGTTCTGTCCCGTGTTGTTCGGGTCTCCCTCGCTTCCGCCGTCGCCCACGCCGATGTAGAGCAATCCATCCGGGCCGAACTGCAGCTGGCCGCCGTTGTGGTTGGGGAACTGGCTGTGTTCGATCCGGATCACGTTGCGTGCCGAGCCGGCGAGCGCGCGGTCGGGATTGCGCGAGCGGCGGTACTGCGCCACGCGGATGTCGCCGCCGTTGTCGGTGTAGTAGACATAGAAGCGGCCGCTTCTCGCGTAGTCCGGCGCGAACGCCATCGACAGGAGCCCGCGCTCCCCGCCCTCTGACACACGGCCGCGAATGTCGAGGAACGGCCGCTTCACCCTCCGCCCGTTGCGCACGACCATGATTCGCCCCGCGCGCTCGACCACGAACACGCGGTGCGTGTCACCCGGGGGCGCGCTCACGTAGATCGGCGAGGAGAAGTGACCCACCCGCACGAGGTGCACGCGCGCGTCCGCCTTGCAGGCGCACACCAGTGCGAGGCAGAGGACCGAGCCGGCGAGTGCGCGTCGCACCGCCGGAAGGATGTCAGGTGTGCTGAGGCTGCCGCATCAGCGCCCGCAGGGCAACTATCCCGAGCACGAGCGCGGCGACGATCTCGATGAGCATCACGGCCCATGAGAGAGCGTCCACCGGCAGGTCCGGATACGGATCGCTGAGCGAGCTCCAGCGCGGAGCCAGATGGCTCGAGGCTATGCCCACAGCGCCCGAGACGCCGACCACGGCGCAGAACGCGGGCGCGCGTGGATGAAGCCTGATCGCCATCGCGAGCGCCACCAGCGCGAGCAGTGAGAGCACGCTGCCGCCGGCCAGGATCGCCGGGCTGAGGCCCGCCACTCCCTGCCGCAGATGGTCGAGCGTGTGGAGGACGTTGGCCACCACGAAGGCGGCCGCGGCCATCACGAGCGGGTCCTGTCGTCTGGTCCATCGCATAACCTAGTGAGCGTTAGGTTATCACTATGCCCGCGAAGAAGCGACTCACAGCGACAGCCCGCCGCGAGGTGATCGAGCAGGCCGCGAGCGAGCTCTTCGCCGAGCGCGGCTACGGCGGCACGTCCGTCGACGAGATCGCCCGCCGCTCGGGCGTGTCACCGCCCGTGGTATACGACCACTTCGAGTCCAAGCTCGCCCTCCATCGCCATCTCGTGGACCGCCACTACGCGGAGCTCCGTCAGGTGTGGCGCGACAACCTGCCGGGCGACGAGCCGCAGGAGGAGCGAATAGCCCGCTCGTTCGACGCCTGGTTCGAGTACATCGAGCAGCATCCGTTCGCCGCCCGGATGCTGTTCCGGGACACCACCGGCGAGCCCCGCGTAGAGGCCGGCCGGCGGGAGGTGGCGGCGGAGAGCCGCGCCATCATCCGCCCGCTGATGGGTCAGGAGCCAGGCGCGCACAACATCGCCGGCGCGGCCGACGAGGAGTCGCTCGACATGGCGTGGGAAGTCGTGCGCGCGGTGCTCCAGGGCCTCGCCGTCTGGTGGTCCGAGCACCCCGACGTGCCGCGCGAGCGGATCGTGGCCACGGCGATGAACTCGATCTGGATGGGCTTCGAGCGCGTGCGGCGCGGCGAGGTGTGGCAGCCCTAGGAGGCCACGGCCTTGTAGTACCGAACCGCGAGTCCGGTGAGGAGCGTCTCGAACACGGACTCGAGTGGCATGTCGTTCTCCTCGGCATAGCCGCGCAGGCCCTTCTCCTCGATCGCGACGCTCTGGTCGATCACGTCGTCCACGAGGTCCGGGTGCTGATCCGTGAAGTACGCGCCCATGGAGTACAGGTTGGTATCCATGAGCGACTCGAGGAAGAGCGCGTCCTCCGGTTGAGGCGGTTCGGGCATTGCGGCGGCAGATTACCTTCCTCGGGCCGGCTGAGTCCGCGCACTTTGCGGCAAATAGGTTGCGCCGTCTGTCACGACCGATAAAGTCCTTGATGGCACTAGGCGAACGACGGGAGGACGTACATGGCGATCCATCTGACCCCCACCGAGCTTGCCCGCGAGTCGGGGATGCAGAGGAGGGAAGTCATCTCCAAGTGCATGGAGCTCGGTGTGCCGATATTCCAGGGGCGGATCGACAAAACCCTTTTCCTCACCTCCCTCAAAGAATCCCAGCGCCGCGAGCTAGCTAAGGCGTAGGCTCGGCAGCTGGCAGGGGAGATCACTTGAGCGGCCGCCCTTCCGGGCGGCCGTTCTTTTTGCCTGGCGTTTCTCTCCGCCGGCGCGGACGCTGCAAACCTGCGCGACTCGGCGTCCTCGGTCGGCCACGGGCTGGCGCCCTATGGCCTCCCTGCGTCCTTGATTCGCTTGGTCTTCGCGCCCGTTCTCACTCCTCTGACCTCTGACCTATGACCTCTGACCTCGCATAGACTTGGCCAAGTAGCCAATTGCCGGAGGAGGACTTGCGGATGGAGCTTGGGACGATCAACGCCGCCGAGAGGAGCACCGGCTCTCGCACGATGGCCGACCTCGTGCCGCTCGCCGGGCGCAAGCACGCGGATCGTCCCGCGATCAAGCACAAGGTTGGCGAGCAGTGGGTGGACATTCCGTACACGCAGCTCGCCGACACGGTCAGGAACGTCGCGCTTGGCCTCGTTGACGTCGGGATCGAGCCCGGCGACAAGGTCTCGATCCTCGCCAACACCCGTCCCGAGTGGACATACGCCTGCTTCGGCATCCTCGGCGCGGGCGCCACATGCGTCTCCATCTACCAGACGAACTCGGCCGAGGAGTGCCACTACGTGCTCGCGCACTCCGAGTCGCGCGCGGTGTTCGTGGAGGACGCCGAGCAGCTCGCGAAGATCCGGGAGGTCGAGGCCGAGTTGCCGGCCCTCGAGCTGATTGTCGTGATGGAGCCGAGCGGCGACATCGGAGATGCGATCGCCCTCGAGGAGCTGTGCACCCGCGGGAAGCGCCGTCCGGATTCCGATTACGAGGAGCGGCTTGCCGGCGTCAAGGACGACGACATGTGCCTCTACATCTACACCTCCGGCACCACGGGTCCGCCGAAGGGCTGCCTACTCACACACCGCAACTACCGCCGCGTCACGGAGATGGTCGAGAGCGACGGCGTGCTCAGCGACGACGAGGTGATCTACCTCTTCCTGCCCCTGGCCCACGCGTTCGCGCTGCTCATCCAGTTCGTGGCCTTCGACATCGGCAGCTCGATTGCCTACTGGGAGAAGGACCCGCAGAAGATCATCCCCAACCTGATGGAGGTCAGGCCGACCTACTTCCCGTCGGTGCCGCGGATCTTCGAGAAGATCTACACGCTCGCGAACAGCGTCGGCGACCCGGACGAGATCAAGCAGGCCGTGGAAGTCGGCTTCAAGGTCCGCCAGATGGAGGAGGCGGGCGAGGAGGTGCCGGCCGAACTGCGCAA
Source organism: Thermoleophilaceae bacterium (assembly GCA_036378175.1). Classification (GTDB taxonomy): domain Bacteria; phylum Actinomycetota; class Thermoleophilia; order Solirubrobacterales; family Thermoleophilaceae; genus JAICJR01. Next base: position 7,050 of record DASUWY010000040.1, on the reverse strand, counting down.
GGCGTTCGAGGACGCGGAGGAGAAGCTCTACCAGAAGGTTCGCGCCCTGTTCGGAGGACGTGTGCGTCAGGCGGTCACCGGCGCGGCGCCGATCTCAAAGGAGATCCTCGAGTTCTTCTACGCCTGCGGCGTGCCCGTGATGGAGGGCTACGGCATGACCGAGACCTCGACCGTGGCGAGCGCGAACCGGCCCGACGCCTTCCGCTTCGGCTCGGTGGGCAAGCCGCTGCACGGCGTGGAGGCGAGGATCGCCGAGGACGGCGAGCTGCTGCTGCGCGGCCCCAACATCTTCCAGGGCTACTTCAAGAACGAGGACGCCACCAGGGAGGCGCTGGCGGACGGCTGGCTCCACACCGGCGACCTCGGCTCGATCGACGAGGACGGCTTCATCTACATCACCGGCCGCAAGAAGGACATCATCATCACGGCCGGAGGCAAGAACATCACGCCCGCGAACCTGGAGAACAGCCTCAAGCAGAACCGCTGGATCTCGCAGGCAGTGGTAGTGGGCGACCGGCGCCCGTACCTCGTGGCCCTGATCACGCTGGATCCCGAGGAGCTGCCGGCGTTCGCCGAGCAGCACGGGATCTCGGTAGAGGACGTGCCGCAGTCCGAGGCGATGCGCGGCGAGGTGCAGAAGGCGGTGGCCGAGGCGAACTCGCACGTCGGCCGCGTGGAGCAGATCAAGAAGTTCGTGATCCTCCCCCACGACCTCTCGCAGCAGACCGGAGAGCTCACGCCCACGCTCAAGGTCAAGCGCAACGTGGTCAACGAGAAGTTCGCGGAAGAGATCGAAGCCCTGTACGCCGGGTAACCCAGCCGGGGCGGCTTCTCGCTCCGATCTGCCAGTCTCAAGGCGATGGCAAGCAACGATCCCACAGACACCGGCGGGCTGTTCATAGGGCGTAGGCCCGGCACGGCGCCCCTGCGCTACCGCGGCACGCCGGTGGAGGCGGGTGCCGCGCGCCGAGGCGCCGACCGCCTCCTGTCCGCCCTCCTGCTGTGCCTCGAGGGCCTGCTCTGCCTCTCGCTGTGGGGTCCGCAGCCCATCGGCTGGATGTGGGTGGGGTCACAGGTGAACTACGCCACGGGATCGGTGTTTCTCGGGATCGTGTCCGCCTTCTTCGGCATGGTCGCCACCCTCTTCATCACGGTCGCACTCGCGAAGAGGGTGGACCACGCCTGGAAGCTGGTGCGCCGCGCCGCGGGCTACGAGCAGAAGCGGGGCGCACTCGAGCGCATCTTCATCATCACCGCCGGCATCGCCGTGGTGGGCTTCACCTTCTGGTTCCTGATCATCGCCGGCCCCGGGCCGCAGATCGCCCCATCGTCGTAGAGCGGCATGGGGCTGCTCGACTACTACCGGCAGTTCGAGGACGTCGACCAGGAGGAGTTCAACCGCGGCCTGCGCGAGCGCCGCGCGCGCGAGAAGGCCACGGCGCTCCAGCGGGTGGTCACGATCGACCTGTCGGGCACCGAGTGGCCGGAGATGCCGAACGCGGAGGTGGTGAACGCCGCCATCGCTCGGGCACGTGGCCGGGTGAACGGCTATCCGGACCGCCACGCGAGCGCGATCCGCTCGCTGCTCGCCGAGCGCCACGGCGTGGAGACCGAGCAGATCGTGGTGGGGAACGGCGCGGCGGAGTTGCTCCAGGCGGCGGCGTTCGCGCTGCTGGCTCCGGGCGATGAGCTCGTCACGCCGTGGCCGTCCTACCCCCTCTTTCCGCTGATGGCCTCGCGCGCGGGCGCGCGGCCGGTTGCGGTGGACCTCGCAGGCGGACGGTCGGACACGGGCGCCCTGTTCGAGGCGGTGACCGACCGCACGCGGGTGCTCGTGCTCTGCAACCCCAACGACCCCACGGGCACCTACCTCCCGGCGGACGATGTGCGGCGGCTCGCCGGCGCCCTGCCGGAGCACGTGCATCTGCTCGTGGACGAGGCCTACATCCAGTTCCAGGATCTCGAACCGGAGGACTCGGTGCTGCGTCTGGTGGACGAGCTCGAGCGCGTGGTGGTCTTCCGCACCTTCTCCAAGATCTACGGCATCTCGGGCCTGCGCTGCGGCTATGCCGTGGCCGCGACCGGCGCCACCAAGCTGCTCGACGCGATCTCCCCGGCGCTTGGGGTGAACGCGCTCACGCAGGCCGCGGTCGAGCACGCGCTGCGCTTCGGCGAGGACGAGGTGAATCGCCGGCGGGAGCTCGTGATCGAGCAGCGCAAGCGCCTGGAGCGCGCCCTGCATGACCTGCCGGTGGACGCGCCCGAGAGCCAGGCGAACTTCCTCTGGCTTCACGCCACAGGTCTCACCGGCTCACAACTGGCAGCGCACCTGCAGAACGAGGGCGTGCAGGTGGCCCCCGGCGGCCCACTCGGAGCGGACGATCACGTGAGAGCCTCAATCAGAGGCTCAACGGCGACAGACCGCCTGCTCAGCGCGCTCGGCTCTACTCGGCCTGCCTGAGCAGCGCCCCAGTGGTCTGCTCGAGAATCCGCCGCCAGGCCGTGGTGCGCTCCCGCTCCTTCTCGAAGTGTCGCATCACCTTGCGCACGCGCGTGGCCGAGATCTCGATGCCGTGCTTCGCACAGATCTCGGCAAAGCGGTCGTAGTCCTTCGCGAGCTTGATCGTCACCGACTCGAAGCCATGCCGCGCGATCTCCACACGCTTGGTGAAGTTCATGATGTTGGTCTCGAACATCAGCTCGTCGTTGGGCTCCGGCTCGATGAGGATGATGTCCACGCCCTGGTACTTCTCGGACCACCGCTTCACCGACTCGTGCAGGCGCTGGTAGGTGAGCAGCTTGAACGCCTGGTAGCCGATCTGCGGGAAGCCCATGTCGGTGACGCGCCGCACGCGACTGCCGAACATGGTGGGAATCATCTTCTGGAAGTCGTTGACGTACGGCACGAGCGGGTTGATCACCACGACGAGCTTCGCGCCGTGCTCCACCGCCACGTCCAGGTTGGTGGTTGACTGCAGGCCGCCATCCACGAGATGCCGGCCCTTGAGGTCCACCGGCTTGTAGACCATCGGCAGAGCGGTGGATGCCGCCACCGCCTTCGGGATCGGCACGTCATCCCAGCCCTCCTCGCCGAGCACGATGCGCTCGCAGGTGTCGAGATCCGTGGCGGGCAGGTAGAGCTCGCGGCCGAGCAGGCGGAAGTCCGCCGTGCGATCGAGGTCGCCGAGCACCTCGCCGAGGTAGCTCTCGATCCCGGAGCCGTCGTAGATGCCGGGCGGGAGCCCCTCCGCCAGGCCGACGACGAGGTCCATCATCGACACCGCTCGCAGGTTCGACGCGAGCGTGCGGGCGATGCCGAGCACCCGCAGCGGCAGCAGTGCCGCGCTCTTCGCGAAGTCGAGGTAGTTGGGCTGGAGGAGAGTGCCGAGGTCGATGTCCCGGAACGGCGTGGGAACCTGCTGGTTCACCACCCGCATCATCTCCTCGGGCGTGACCCCGTTGGCCGCCATGCTCGCGATGAACGAACCGGCGCTCGTGCCCACGTACACGTCGAACTCGTTGACGGTGCGGTTTATCGCCAGGAGGTCGAGCGCCCTCAGCGCGCCGATCTCGTACACGCCGCCGGTGAACCCACCCCCGCCCAGGACGAGTGCGGTTTTCGAGCGTGACCGGCGGCTGCGGCGGCCCGAGCGAGTCTGCGCCGGCTTCTCTAGTTTGACGACCTTCCCCATGAGCGGTCCACCATCGATTATGTCAACGACATCGGAGACCGCTACCTCCGGCGCCTCCGGCTGTTGGTGCTGCTAGTGCGCCGACTCGCCGCATTCTCCGCGCTCCTCGCGCTGTTCCTCGCCCTGCCGGGCACCGCGCTCGCCCGCAGCCTCCGCGCCACCCTGGCCGCGACCATGCGCGGCGCCGGATCCCACTCTGGAGCCTATGTGCGAGATGCCACAACCGGGAAGGTCCTCTTCAGCCAGCGCTCCACGGTCCCGCGCATCCTGGCCTCCAACACCAAGCTGTTCACCAGCAGCGCCATCCTCGCGAAGCTCGGCCCCGACGCGACCTTCCCCACGGAAATCGAGAGCGACGGCACGAGCGACCCCACCACCGGCGTCTTCACCGGCGACATCTACCTCCACGGCGGCGGCGACCCCACCTTCGGCACGCGCGCGTTCATCAAGCGCTACTGGGGTGCGGGAGCCAGCATCGAGGACCTCGCGGACGAGCTGGAGGCCACCGGCATCACACGCATCAACGGCCGGGTGCTCGGCGACGAGTCGCGCTTCGACTCGCTGCGCGGCATCCCGGACTCCCACTACGGCTTCGACAGCGATCTCGGCGGGCCCCTCAGCGCACTCACCTTCGACCGCGGGCTCGCCAACATCCGCGGCACGGCGCTGCAGAGCAACCCGCCTCTGTTCGCGGCTCAGCAGCTCACCGCGGCGCTGAAGGGGCGCGGCATCCGGGCCACGCTCAAGCCGTCGGTGGGCACTGCGCCGAGCGACGCTCAGGTGCTTTCGTCGGTGCAGTCACCGCCGCTTTCGACGGTCCTGAGGCTCCAGAACAAGGAGTCGGACAACTTCTTCGCCGAGATGCTGCTGAAGGAGCTGGCGTCGGTGAACGGAGCTCAGGGCACAACCAGCGCGGGTGCGCGGGCCGCGACGGCGTTCGCGCGGCGCCTCGGCGCGCGCGTGCGGATGGTCGACGGCTCGGGGCTCGACCGGCGCGACCGGGCGGCCCCCAGGGAAGTGGTGGACCTGCTCGACGCGATGCGCCGGCGCAATGTGGACCAGTTCAACGCGCTGCTGAACTCGCTGCCGATCGCCGGGCGCGACGGCACGCTCTCGAACCGGATGCGGCGTGGGGCGGCCCGCGGGCGCTGCCACGCGAAGACCGGCACGCTCTCTGACGTGAGCGCGCTCTCCGGCTACTGCTTCGCACGCAATGGCGACGTGATCGAGTTCTCGCTGCTGATGAACCGGGTGAACGTGTTCTCGGCGCACGTGGTGCAGGACCGGATCGTCACGCGGATAGCCGGTCTCTAACTGGTCGTATCCCAGAGCACGTGAAGCTCCGGCGGCTTTCGGAACACGAGGCCGCGCGGCGCGGCGGGCTGTTCCGGATCGAGGCGCAGCCCGGCCAGGCGGTCGAGCAGCCGGCTCAGTGCAAGCTCCGCCTCGAGGCGCGCGAGGTGCATCCCGATGCACACGTGCGGACCGGCCGCGAACGCAAGGTGGCGGTTGGCGTTCGCACGCCGCACGTCGTAACTGTCGGGATCGTCGAACGCCTGAGGGTCGCGTCCAGCGGCGGCGATCGACACGGTCACGAGGTCGCCGGCGGCGATCACCGCGCCGGCCAGCTCCACTTCGCGGGCGGCGTAGCGGTCCACGGACGCTGCCGCCGGCTCGAGTCGCAGCGATTCCTCGATCGCGTTCGCCAGCAGCGAGCGGTCCTCCCGCACGAGCGCAAGCTGGTCCTCGTGGCTGAGCAGGTGAAGAAGGGCGTTGCAGATCATGCCCTCGGTGGTCTCGATACCGCCGAAGAGCAGAACGGCGGCGTTGGAGCTCACCTCCGCGGGACTGAGCTCCGACGCCGCGGCGGCCACGAGCGACTCTCCCTCGAGCCGCGCCTCGATGGCCGCGCGCAGCTCCTCCGCGGCCGCCCGTCCGATCTCGGACACCGGGCGTCCCGCCGAGAGCCCGCTCGTGGCGGCCACGATCTCGTCGTACCAGCCGAGCATCGCTTCCACCCCCACGTCCTCGAGGCCCAGCGCCACCGCCATCGTCACCGCGGCGAGTGGACCCGCAAGCCCGCGCCGCAGCTCCGCGCGGCCCGCCGGCTCGATGGCCGCCACAAGCTGCTCCACCTCGAGCTCCACCGCGGCGCTGAAGCGCGCCAGCACGGCGTCGCGCCGGAACGGCCGCGCGAACGGCGCGCGCTGGCGCGCGTGCTCCTCGCCGTCCGTGGTGAGCATGCTGCGCCCCACCACCTGACCCGTGCTGAAGCGCGGATCGTCCACCGTGAAGGTCTCGGCGTCACGCATCACCTCGAGCGCCAGGTCTCGCCGGGTCACCAGCCAGCCGTTCAGCGCCGGCACCCAAGCAACGGGCTCGGTTTCCCGCAGACGGGCGAGCAGCGGATGAGGGTCGGCTTCGAGCTGGGCGACGGTGAGGTCGGCCACTATTCGCCGCTCAGCAGTGCCAGCAGCCCTTCCTCGTCGAGGATCTCGGTGCCGAGATCCTGAGCCTTCGCCAGCTTCGAGCCGGGGTCGGCGCCGAGCACCAGGTAGCTCGTCTTCTTGGACACCGAGTTCGTGACCTTCGCGCCCGCCTGCTCCAGTCGCTCAGTGGCCTCCTCGCGCGACAGGTTCGGGAGGGTTCCCGTGATCACGAAGGTCTTCCCGACGAGCGGCCCCTCGGTACCGGGAATGGGGCCGCCCTCCTGCTCCATCTGCAGCCCGAGCCCGCGCAGGCGCTCGATCAGCTCACGATTGCGCTCGTCCTCGAACTCTTCGATCAGGACCTTCGCCTTCTCAGAGCCGATGCCCTCGGTTTCGACGATCTGCTCCTCCGTCGCGTTCATCAGCGCGTCCATCGAGCCGAACTGCGCCGCGAGGTTGCGCGCGTTCACCCAGCCGATGCCGGGGATGCCGAGGGCATAGAGCACCCGGAAGAACGGCTGCTGCTTCGACGCTTCGATGTTGGCCAGGAGGTTGCGCGCGGAGATCTCGCCGAAGCCGGCGAGCTGCACGATCCGCTCCTCGTCGAGCTCGTAGATGTCCGCGGCGTCCTTGATCACGCCCTCGCGCAGGAAGCGGATCGCCGTCTCCTCGCCGAAGCCGTCGATGTCCATCGCGCCCACGAAGTGCTTCACGCCCTGGAGCACCTGGCCGGGGCAGCCGGCGCGGTTCGGGCAGATCGTCCACACGCCTCCGCCTTCCGGCTTGACGGTGGGCGTCCCACAGGCCGGGCACTTGGCCGGCGGCTCGGGCACGGGCGAGCGCTTCTTCCGCCGCTGCGCCTTGGCTGTGGGCGACACCACCTGCGGGATCACGTCGCCCGCCCGCATCACGATCACCTCGTCGCCGTC
>DASUWY010000039.1 GCA_036378175.1 Thermoleophilaceae bacterium | reverse complement strand
CGACGGGCTCTCGGGCGGGATGGTCACGGGCCGGGGCATCGGGCACCACCTCACGGCGCTCGGGGTGATCCTGGCCTGGAGCGCGCTCGGTTCGTTCTTCGCGGTGAAGAAGTTCCGCTGGAGCTGAGCGCCGCTCAGAGCCTCAGCGCCTGGCCGTTGCGGCGCAGCCAGCGCTCCTCCTCGCGGTAGCCCGGCCGCCGCTGCGCGAGCAGGCGCCAGAAGCGCGGCGAATGGTCGAGCACCTCGAGGTGCGCCACCTCGTGCTCGACCACGTACTCGAGGATCGGCTCGGGGGCGAGCAGCAGGCGCCAGTTGAAGCTCATCGCGCCGTTGGACGAGCAGCTCGCCCAGCGCGTCCGCTGCGAGCGGATCGTGAGCCGCGTGTAGCGGGTGCCGGCGCGGCGCACGGCGGCGTCGAGCCGGGCTGCCACCTCCACGCGGGCGCGCCTTCGGTACCAGCGCTCGAGCGCCGCGCGCACCGCGTCCGGGCCCCGGCGGCCGACCTTCACGTGCAGAACGTCCCCGCGGCGCGCCACGTGGTCCCGAACGCGGCCGGGCTCCACCGACACCCGCAGGAGGAGGTCGCGACCGAGGTAGGGGACGCTGCCGCCGTGCTCGAGCTCGGGCGCCGGCAGCGCCTCCTCCGCCTCGCGGAAGCGGCGCAGGGTGCGCTCGATCCAGCGCGACTTCTCCTGCACGAACGGCTCCACGTGCCGGAGCGCCATGCGCCGCGGCACCACCACCTCCACCCCGGAGGCGTCAACGACGATGCGTGCGTGCCGCGCGCGGTCCGAGCGGCGAACTGTGTACGGGATCTCGGCCAGAGCGCCGTCGAAGATAGAAGGCCTATCCGACGACCTGGTCGTACACGCCCGCGATCCGCTCCGCCAGAGCCGGCCACGAGTAGCGCGCCCGCGAGCGCTCGTAGGCCGCCTCCCCCATTCGATCCCGCGCCGAGGCGTCGTTCACCGCCTCAACGAGCGCGGCGCTCATGGCGTCCTCGTCATCGGGAGGCACCAGCCAGCCAGTCTCCCCGGGCTCGACGATGGTTGCGGGCCCGTGCGCGTTCACGGCCAGCGCGGGGAGTCCGCACGCCATTCCCTCCACGAGCACCTGACCGAACTGCTCGTGCACCGACGGCAGCACCACCACATTCGACGCATTCAGCCCGAGCGGAAGCTCGCCGTCATGGCTGTGCCAACCGGCGAGGAACACATCGCGCGCGCCGCTCTCTCGGATCACCGCCAGCGGGTGCTCGCCCTCCCACTCGCCCGGATGCCCGCCGAGGATCACGAGCGGTGCGCGGCGCGCGAAACCCTCGCGCGCGCGTGCGTACGCGCGAATGAGCAGCGGAATCCGCTTCACCTCCGTGTAGCGACCCACGTAGAGCAGCACCGGCGAGTCGCCCGCAAACCCCTCCAGCTCGTGGTCGCTATAGCGAACGCTCCCCGGCTCGCCGCTCTCGTCCCAGCCCTGCGGCTCCTCCACGAGCCAGCGGCGCCACAACCGCATCCGCTCCTCGCCGCGGAGCGGGCGGCGGTCGAAGAGCCCGGGATCGAAGCCGTTGGGGGCCGGCACAACGCGGCTGGGGTCCACACCCAGCAACGGCGGAACGCGCTCGGCGGCATCGGCCGACAGAACGAGCAGCCGCTCGCAGCGCTGAGCCCAGCGGCGCATCCGCTCGGCCCACTCCGCGGCGTGATCCCAGCCCTCGGGTGGCCCTGCGGCGATCTCGTTGAGCATCAGCACCTCGGTGCCGTGCAGGTGCCCCACCACCGGCTTGTCCGGAAACGCCCGCGCCGCCGCCTCATTGATCGGGGTGAGGTGGTGCAGATGCAGAAGGTCGCACTCGCCCGCTCCGGCCTCACGCAGCTCGCGCTCCCACACGGATACGAGGTGCTCGTAGGCAGCGTCGTCCACCCGCGCGAACACCCGATCCGGCGCGCCAGGCCTGTCCTCATAGGAAGGGTGAAACGGCGGATCGGCCAGCAGCGGGTCGGGCGCCTCGCGCGCGCTCGTGTAATCGAGCGAACGCACGTCGATGCCCGAGAAGAACGTGCCCGCGTTCGTCGCGGCGCCGTCCGCGCCGAGCGAGCCCGATACGAGCGTCACGTCCCAGCCGGAGGCGGGCAGCGCACGTGCCATGTAGCGCGCCACCTGCGCCGAGCCTCCGCGCGGGAAGAACAGCAGCGCCATGAGTGCCCGCGCCATGACCATGCAAGGTACCCCGGGAAACCCGTGCAACGTGATCGCCTACCGAAACGGGGGATCAAGTCGTACATACGTCTGTCCGAGATATGACAGGACCCTCCGCACCTCCCCAGCGCGGCGCGTACCCGTGGACGCCTGGATTCGAGGTTCGGCCACGCACCTCGATCATCCAAGGAGTCCCTCATGTCCAAGAAGGAGAAGCTTCTCCTTTCCATGCTCGTGATCGGCGTGACCGCCGGGCTTGCCGCCTTCGGCGTGTTCTCCGCGTTCTCGAGCCAGACGAGCAACCCCGGCAACAACTTCACCGCCGGCACCGTGAACATCTCCGACAACGACGGCGATGTGGCGGCGTACAACGTGACCGGCGGCAAGCCCGCGCAGACCCAGAGCGAATGCGTTCGCGTGGTCTACACCGGCTCGCTCGACTCGGACGTGCGCCTGTACACGCCTGAGACGATCGGCGCTCTTGGCCCGTACGTGAACCTCACGATCACGCCCGGCTCCCAGGCCACGCCCAATCCGAACTGCACCGGCTTCACCGCCGACGCGAGCGGCCCCGCGTACAGCGGCACTCTCAGCGCGTGGCGCACCGCGCACCACGACTACGCAAGCGGCCTTGCCGTCCTGCCCGGCGCAAGCGCGACCAAGTGGTCCACGAACGACGCCGTGGTCTACAAGATCCAGGCCACGCTGGCGGACGACAACAGCGCCAACGGCGGGAGCGGGGCCGCGCTCACGACGGGCACGCACTCGTTCGTCTGGGAAGCCCACAACCAGTAACAGCGGACTTGGCCCCGCCTGATCGGGCCACGGCGCAGCCGTCTCCCTCCAGGGGGCGGCCGCGCCGCCAGTTCCGCGTGCAATGACGGCAAAACTCTCAACTGACCGAGTGGCTCGGCTGGTGGGTGTCGCAATCGGCGTCTCACTGGCCGTGGCCGCCCTCATCGCCTGGCGTGTGCCCGGCGGCGAGCGAACGCTGGGCGCCGATGTGCGCTTCGAGGCGCTTCAGACGGGCGAGATCGGTGTCTCGCCGCTCCACCCGTTCGTCTCGACACCGTCACTTCTGCCCGGATCGTCGATCGCGGGCGACGTGACGGTTCGCAACCAGACCGGTGTACCGCTCGCCACGAGCTTGCGGGCACAACCGTCCACGCGCGGGCTCGACCGGTTGCTTCGCGTGCGGGTCGCCTCCGGCGCACAGACTCTCTATGACGGCATGCTCGCCGGCCTGCGGACGGCGGGCACGCGGCCGCTGACGCTCAGACCCGCGCAGGCGGCGCGCGTACGCGTCCGCGCCTCGCTTCCAGACGGTCTGCGGAATGGCTTCCAGGGCCGGATTCTCGACGTGGGCCTGGAGATCCAGACGCGGAGGGCACGATGACGGTTGCCCGCAAGCTCCTCGCGTCACTGCTCGTGTGCGGCCTCGCGGCCGTGGCGGTGGCCGCAGCCACGTGGTCGAGCTTCTCCTCCACCACCGCCAACCCGTCCAACTCCTTCAGCGCCGGAACCGTGGCCATCTCGGACAACGACGCGGGAGCGACGATCTCCGCCTCGGGCATGTCCCCGGGCGCGAGCAAGAGCGGCTGCATCAAGGTCACCTACACGGGCTCGCTGCCCGCGCTCGTCCGGCTGTACGGCAGCACGAGCGGCGGGCTCGATTCCTACCTCAACCTCACGATCACCCGCGGCACCCAGACCTCGCCGTCGTTCCCCTCGTGCACGGGCTTCACGGCCGACTCCACGAACTACGTCGGGGCCGGCGCGGGCGTGGTGTACTCGGGCACGCTCAGCGGGTTCTCGTCCACATACACGAGCTTTGCGAGCGGCCTCGCCGACACGCCCGGCGCGCCCCAGACCTGGAACGCGAACGGCGCGCAGGTCTACAAGCTCACGATCGGCCTGCCGAGCGGCGCGCCGTCCGCGGCGCAGGGACTGTCCACCAGCGCCACCTTCGACTGGGAGGCGCAGAACCAGTGACGCGCGCGCGGGCAGCAGGGCGTTTCGCGGGAATCGCGGCGGGCTGGGCCGCAGGAGCGGTGTGCATGGCCCTTCTCGCCGCCATCGCGCTCCCCAATGCGATCGGCATGCGCAGCTTCACCGTCATGTCCGGGAGCATGGAGCCCACCATCCACGTGGGGGACGTGGTGATCGATCGCAAGATCAGCCCCCTCAGTGCGCGTCCCGGCGACGTGGTCACGTTCAGTGACCCGACCGGCCGCAAGCGGCTGATCACCCATCGCATCCGCAGCCTGCATGTACACGGCAACACCGTGCAGGTGGTGACGAAGGGCGACGCCAACAACGCCGTCGAGCGCTGGAGCGTGCCCGCGAACGGGCGCATCGGGCGCGTGGAGCTGAGGGTGTGGAAGCTCGGTTACCCGCTCGTCTACGCGCACTCGCGCCTGGGGCTGATCGGCATGATGGCCGTCCCTGCGCTGCTGCTCTGTCTGGTCGAGCTGCGCAGGATCTGGAGGAGCCCATCGCGGGAGGAGGCGCATGAGCTGCCGGCGTAGCGTTCTCCTCTTCGGTCTGGCGCTGCTCGCGCTGGCGGCGGTCGCAGCGGGCGGCGGCGGCACCTGGGCCGCCTTCAGCTCGACCACGTCCACGGGACCGGGCCCGTTCTCATCCGCGGCGGACTGGACCGCCCCGTCCGTGACGGCGTCCGTGATCGCCCACTCGTCGAGCGGCCCGGGCGTTAAGGCGAGCGGGACGTACAACGTCTACGCGAACGCCTCGGATACGGGCAATCCCGCGAGCGGCGTATCCACCGTCACGGCCTCGGTGGGCTCGATCACCACCGGCCAAACCGCCGTTCCGCTCACCGCGTGCTCGTCGGGCTGCACCGTGGGCGGGACCACCTACGGCTACAAGAGCGCATCGGTCACCGCCAACTCCGGCCTCACCGGCACGCTGAGCTACACGGTCACCCCGGCGGACGCCGCCGGAAACACCGGTACCGCGAGCAGTTACTCGGTGACGGTGGACAACACGCTGCCATCGGTCACCGCGGCGGTGGCCGCGCACACGGTGGCGGGCGCTCGCATCAAGGCGAGCGGCACCTACTTCATCTACGCGAACGCCACCGACAGCGGCAGCGGCGTGGACACGGTCACCGCGAACGTGAGCAACATCACGGCGGGGCAGACCGCCGCGACGCTGTCGGCGTGCTCCTCCTCGTGCACCGTGGCCGGCACCACCTACACATACAAGAGCGCGGCGCTCACCGCCGACAGCTCGGTAACGGCGAACAAGACCTACACCGTCACGGCCACGGATGCCGCCGGCAACCCCAGCTCCGCGTCGAGCTTCACCGCCACCGTGGACAACACGCAGCCGGGTGCGTCGGCGGTGGCCACCGCCAACGGCGGCAGCCTCACGGGCAAGCCGGAGGCGGGCGACACCGTCACGCTCACCTTCAGCGAGCAGATCGACCCGCTCACGGTCCTCTCCGGCTGGTCGGGCTCCTCGACGCCGATGGTCGTGCGCATCTCCAATGCGGGCGGTGCCGCGCACGACTTCATCACCTTCTGGAACTCCACGAACAGCGCCCAGCTGCCCCTCGGCAACGTCGACCTCGGGCGCGCCGGCTATGTGGCCACCGGCACGACGATCACGTTCGGCGCGAGCGGCACGGCGTCGTCGATGGTGCAGTCGGGTTCAAGCCTGACGATCACCTTGGGCACGGCCAGCGGCACGACCAACCGCGTGACCAGCAACACCACGATGATCTGGAACTCCAGCACCACCCCCGCCGATTTGGCGGGCAACCTCGCCACCGGCAACGCCCTCACCGAGGGCGGCACCGCGGACGCCGAGTTTTGATGCGCGCGCGGGCCACGGCTCTGGTCTCGGCCCTGCTCGCGATCTTCTCGATCGCGGCGGCCACGCGCTCGCACACCGCCCAGGCGGAGCCCGCGGCAATGGACGCGGCGGGCGCCGTGCAGGTGGCCAACTCGAAGAACGGCAGCGCCGTGCTTTCGGGAGCGCTCGGTCCGGGGGACTCGCTCAGCGGCACCGTGACGATCTCGAACATCGGGACCGCGGCGGGCGACTTCACCCTGAGCCTCTCGCACCTCACGGACACTCCGGGCCCGGCCGGAGGGTTCTTCTCGCGGCAGCTCGACCTCGTGGTGACCGATGTGACCGCGCCGGCGGCACCGCTCACGATCTACAACGGCCGCCTGAACTCGCTCAATCCCACTTCACTCGGCGCGTTCGCCGCGGGAGCCGCGCACACATATCGCTTCGACGTGAGCTGGGCACCCACGCCCGCGGACCCGACCATGAACGGATCCTCGATGAGCGTGGAGTTCGACTGGTCGGCCGGCGATGCGGACGCTCCTCCGGTGAACCCGCCGCCGCCCGCGCCGGTGGTGCCGCCGCCCGCAAGCGTGGCCCCGCCGCGGCTGGGGGTGAGCATTGCGGCATCGCAGCGGGTGCTGAAGCGCCGCGCGATACTCGCGGCGGCGGTATGCGACCAGGCGTGCTCGGTCGTGGCCGGCGGCACGCTGAGCTTGCCCGGCAGGGCAGCCACGTACAGGCTCGTTGCCGCCCGGAAAACGCTGAAGACAGCGGGCAGCGCCAAGCTCAAGCTGCGCCTGCCGCGCCGCGCGCTCAAGCCACTGAGAGCCGCGCTGAAGAGTCACCGAAAGGTGCTGGCGCCAATCGTGGTGACCGCGACGGGCGCATCCGGCGGCGCGACGCGCGTGCGGCGCCGCATCCGGATCAGCGGCTAGATGATCACCTGAACGGTGCCGCCGTCCACCGACCAGGCGGATCCGGCCACGTAGGACGCCTGATCCGAGCAGAGGAACACCACCACGGAGGCGATCTCCTCAGCGGTCGCGTAGCGCCCGATCGGCACACGCGAGCTCTGGGCCTCGAGCGTGTCCTCGCGGGAGGCCCCACGCTGCTTCGCAAGCTGGTCGAGCATCCCGCCCTCCCCCATCCACAGCTCGGTGGTGACGGGACCCGGCGCGATGGCGTTCACGAGCACGCCCCTGTCCACGTAGAGGTCCGCGAACGCGCGCGACAGCGAGAGCTGCGCCGCCTTTCCCACCGAATACGCCATGTTGGTGCCGGACGGGCGCTTGCCGGACGACGAGGTGACGTTCACGATGCGGCCATAGCCGCGCTCCGCCATGCGCGGCGCGGCCGCCCGCATCAGCCGCATGGGGCCCATCACGCTGAGCTGCCACTGCTGCTCCCAGTCGTCGTCCGTGAGCTCGTCGAGCGGCGTGACGGAGCTGGTGCCCGAGTTGTTCACCAGCGCGTCGAAGGAGCCGAACCTGCGCTCGCACTCCTCCACGATCCGCTCGCCGGCGTCCGGGTCCGTGGCGTCGAGCGCCAGCCACTCCGAGCCGGGGCACTGCTCGGCCGCCGCTCGCAGGCCCTCCTCGCCCCGCGCCACCAGCAGGACCTTTGCCTTCTCCTCGCACAGCATGCGCGCGGTGGCCAGGCCGATCCCGCGGCTGCCACCGTTGATCACGCACGCCCTGCCCGCCAGGCCTAGTTCCATTTCGCGATCATGTGCCGGGGGTGAGCCATTGAAGAGCCATACGGTCTATCGAACTTTCCACACCGACCGCCGCCGCGAGTTCGTCCGCATCACCGAGGACGTGCAGCAGGCGGTGGACGAGTCGGGCGTGAGCGAGGGGTTCGTGCTCGTGTCGGCGATGCACATCACGGCAGGCGTGTGGGTGAACGACGACGAGCACGGCATCCAGGCGGACGCCCTCGAGTGGCTCGACAAGATCGCGCCCGCGAGCTGGCAGGAGCCGCCGAACGACGTGGCGCGCGAGCTGCTCCCCGAGGGCGGCGACTACCGCCACCACCGCGGCGGCGAGGACAACGGCGACGCTCATCTGAAGAACATGCTGGTGCACCACCAGGTGATCCTGCCGATCACGGACGGCCGCCTCGACCTCGGGCCGTGGCAGGCGGTGTTCTACTGCGAGTTCGACGGCCAGCGCGACAAGCGCCTGATCATCAAGGTGCTGGGCGAGTAGCCGCCTCGTACACCTCGGGGTTCACGCAGTTGGGCATGCGCTCGCCGCGCAGCGCCGCCAGCAGGTTGTCCACCGCCAGGTCGGCCATTGCCTCACGGGCGGCGTGTGTGGCCGAGCCGATGTGCGGCGCGATCGCCAGGCCGCGGCAGGCCAGCAGGGGATGGTCCGCCGGCAGCGGCTCGGGATCGGTCACGTCGAGGCCGGCAGCTGCGATCCAGCCCTCCTGCAGCGCTCGCACCAGCGCGTCCGTGTGCACAAGCGGCCCGCGGGCGGTGTTCACGAGCACGGCGGTGTCCTTCATCAGCCTCAGCTGCGGCTCGCCGATCATGCCGCGAGTCTCGGGCGTGAGCGGCGCGTGCAGCGACACGAAGTCAGAGCGTTGCAGGAGCTCCTCGAGCGGCACGCCGCTGTGGCCGCGGGAGGTGTGGATCACCTCCATTCCGAAGCCCGACGCCCGCCGCGCCACCGCCGAGCCGATCCGCCCCAGCCCCACTATGCCGAGCGTCGCGCCATGCACGTCGTGCCCGAGCAGGAAGTCCGGTTCCCAGCCCCACACGCCGGTTCGGGCGTCGTCCTCGGCCTCGGGAAGGCGGCGCGCGGCGGACATGAGCAGGGCCCACGCCAGATCGGCGGTGGCCTCGGTGAGCACCCCAGGCGTGTTCCCCACCGGGATGCCGCGGGCGGTGGCGGCCACGAGATCGACGTTGTCGAAGCCCACCGCATAGTTGGCCACGGCGCGCAGCTCTGGCGCCGCGCCTAACAGCTCGGCATCCACCCGCTCGGTGAGCTGCGGGAGCAGCCCCTCCGCTTCTCGCACTCGCTCGAGCAGATCCTCCCGCGTGGGCCGCCGGCGCTCGGTCCACACGTCCACCTCGTGCTCCGCCGCCAGGCGCCGGACCGCGGAACCCGGCAGTTCCCGTGTGACGAAGCAGCGCGCCATCGCACGCCAACCTACCCGAGTCCTCAGGGCAACCCGCGCTTAATGAACCTGCGCGATTCGGACGTCGGCACGCCGGGTATGGGACCGACAGAACTCTCGTGAGACCCCAAGGGGGCGCTCCGTCCTGCGCCCCTCCGTTGAGGAGGAACATCGTGAATAGGAAGCTCGCAAGTGCAGGGGCGATCCTTGCGTGCGCCGCTGTCGCCGCAGGCTGTGGCAGCTCCGGCGGCGGCAGCACTGGAGGCAGCACCGTCGCAGGCGTGGGAAACAACGCCAAGACGGTCACCCCTGACATGGCGAAGAACGCCAAGGGCAACGTGACGTGGTGCATCGGCAAGGACACCACCGGCGCCTTCGCCCAGGTCGTGAAGCTCTACAACGCGCAGGGCCAGGCGCACGTGAAGCTGCTCGAGCTGCCGACTTCGGCGGACCAGCAGCGCAGCCAGCTCGAGCAGCGCGAGCAGGCGAAGTCACCCGAGTGCGACGTGCTGGGCATGGACGTGATCTGGACCGCCGAGTTCGCCGCTCAGGGCTGGCTCCGGGACGTGACCCCGGCGATCCAGGCCCGGGCGAGCGAGTTCATCCCAAGCACGGTCAACACCGCGAAGATCAACGGCAAGGACTGGGCCATCCCGTTCAACACGAACGCCGGCTTCCTGTACTACAACACGAGCAAGGTGCACCAGGCGCCCACCACCTGGCAGCAGGCGTTCCAGGTGGCGAAGTCGTCCGGCGGCCTCGGCATCCAGGGTGCCCGCTATGAGGGCCTGACGGTGAACTTCCTGGAGATGCTCTACTCGAACGGCGGCTCCGTGCTGTCGAGCGACGGCAAGAAGGCCACGATCGACTCCCCGCAGGCGCAGCAGGTGCTCACGTTCCTGCAGCAGGGCGTGAAGAACGGCGCCATTCCGAAGTCCGCCAGCACCTGGATGGAGGAGGAGTCGCGCAACGCGTGGCAGTCCGGCAAGGTCGCGCTCCTGCGCAATTGGCCGTACGTGTACGCGCTGGCGAAGCAGGCGCACGTGAAGTTCAACCTCGAGCCGCTGCCGAAGTGGCAGGGTGGCAGCTCGGCGAGCGTGCTCGGCGGCTACAACCTCGGGATCTCGACGTACTCGAAGAACCCGGGTGGCGCGCTCAGCTTCATCAATTTCGCCACCGGCCCGGCGGCGCAGAAGAAGTTCTTCATCAAGTCGTCGCTTCCGGCCGTGCTCACGCAGACCTACAACGATCCGGCTGTGAAGAAGGCGCAGCCGTTCGCTCCGCAGCTGCTGACGGCGGTGCAGCAGGGCAAGCCGCGTCCTGTGTCGCCGGTGTACACGCAGATCAGCGAGGCGATCTACAAGAACGTCTACTCGGCGCTGTGGAACGGCGAGTCGCCGTCGACTGCGCTGAAGAACGCCCAGAACCAGATCACGAAGGCGTTGCAGACGTTCTAGGCACCCCGTGAGCGCAGCTCAGGCAACCGTTGCCGCGAGGCCGCGGCGCCGCCGCTCCGAGATATCGGAGCGGCGGCTCGCCGCGTACCTGGTGTCGCCGTCGCTGATCGTCATCGCGCTCGTGGCGGCCTATCCCATCGGGTACGCGATCTGGCTGTCGCTCAACCAGTACAGCGTCATCCACCCAGGCCTCTCGCGCTGGGTGGGGCTGGACAACTACCGGGACGCGCTCACCTCGGCCGACTTCTGGAGCGCGGTCAAGACCACCTTCATCTTCACCGCCATCTCGGTCACGCTCGAGCTCGTGCTCGGGTTGATCATGGCGCTCCTGATGCACTCCGCCTTCCGCGGCCGCGCGGTGCTTCGGGCGGTGGTGCTCGTGCCGTGGGCGGTGCTCACCGTCGGCGTCGCGATGATGTGGAAGACCATCTTCGACCCCGACCTCGGCTTCATCAACCAGGTGTTCCAGGCGCTGCACCTGCCGGGCGCTCACACCGTCTGGCTCGGCCAGAGCGGCTGGGCGATGGCGGCCATGATCTTCGCCGACGTGTGGAAGACGGCGCCGTTCATGGCGCTGCTCCTGCTGGCCGGGCTGCAGGTGATCCCCGACGACGTGTACGAGGCGGCGAAGGTGGACGGCGCGACGGCGTGGCAGCGCTTCGTGAGCATCACCCTTCCGCTGCTTCGCCCGGCGATCCTCGTGGCGCTGATCTTCCGCACGCTCGACGCGCTCCGGATCTTCGACCTGCCGTATGTGCTCACGCAGGGCGCGAACGGCACCACCACGCTGTCGCTCTACGCGTACCAGCAGCTCACGGCCAATCGCCTGATCGGGCCCGGCTCGGCACTGGCCGTGCTCACGTTCATCATCGTGATGGCCGTGTCCTTCCTGTACATCCGGCTCGTGGGCGGCAACATCCGAGCCCTGGCGGACGAGAAATGAGCTCGCAGGCCGTCGCTCAACCGCGTACGTGGCGCGCTCGCCTGGGCGCCGGCTCCCGCGTGGCCACGTCCGGGCAGAAGCCGGGCGCCGCGAAGCAGATCCTGCTGTGGATCGGCGTGATCCTCACGATCCTCTTCTGCCTCTTCCCCTTCTACTGGATGGTGAACACGTCGCTGAAGACCGGCGCCGAGCTGTCCACCGGGCACGTCTTCCCCCACAACCCGTCGTTCGACAACTACACGTCGATCTTCAAGAACGCGAACTTCACCACCGCGCTGAAGACCAGCGCGATCGTGGCCGGCGGCGCGACCATCATCGCGCTCACGATCGGCTCGTTCGCCGCCTATGCGCTGGCGCGGCTGCGCTTCAAGTTCAAGTTCCTGATCCTCGCGATCATCCTCTCCACCACCACCTTCCCGCCGATCGCGATCGCGGCGCCCGTTTTCAAGCTCTGGACGGACACCGGCCTCTACAACACCTACATCGGGCTGATCCTGCCGTTCCTCACCTTCGTGATGCCGCTCACGATCTACATCCTCACCTCCTTCTTCCAGGAGATCCCGAAGGACCTCGAGGAGGCGGCGCTCGTGGACGGCGCCACGCGCTTCCAGGCGTTCCGCAAGATCGTGGTGCCGCTGGCGGCGCCGGGGCTCGTGACCGCGGGGCTGCTCGCGTTCATCTTCGCGTGGAACGAGTTCCTTCTCTCGATCACGCTCACGAGCTCGGCCAACCGGCGCCCGGTGTCCGCGGCGATCGCGTTCTTCACCGGCAGCCAGCAGTTCCAGATCCCGCTCGGCACGATCGCGGCGGCCACCGTGGTGATCACGGTCCCGCTGATCGTGCTCGTGATCATCTTTCAGAAGCGGATCGTGGCGGGACTCACGGCGGGCGCCGTCAAGGGTTGACCGTCCGAGACCTCGACCGCGTGCTCTCTCCGGAGGGCTGGCCGTACGCGTCGTCGGAGTCCACGGATGCCGACGACCCCGGCCGCTTCCATGCGCTTTTCGGTCGCGATTCGCTGATCACGTCGCTGCAGCTGCTGCCCGAGCGCCCCGACGTGGCGCGCGCCACGCTGCGCACCCTCGCGGCGATGCAGGGCACGCGCGATGACGTGGAGACCGACGAGGAGCCGGGGAAGATCGTGCACGAGTACCGCCCGGAGGCGGAGCAGCGCTTCCTCGACATGGGCTGGCCCGTGCGCGACGGCGAGCTGCGCTACTACGGCTCCGCCGACGGGACCTCGTGGTTCCTCGTGGTGCTGGATGCGCTTGGTGACGAGGCACTCGCGGCAGAGCTCGCGGACGCCTGGCGGGCGGCGGCCGGCTGGCTCGAACGGGCGCTCGAGCGCGGAGGCGGGCTCGTGCGCTGGGGACCCCGCGAGTCCTCCGGCGGGCTTCTGCAGCAGGGATGGCGGGACACCACCCGGCCCGAGGGCGCCTACGGCGGCGGGATCCTCGGCGCGGACGGCACGGCGCCGGAGCCGCCGGTGGCCGACGCTGACTGCCAGGCCGCGGCGGTGGCGGCACTACGTGCCACGGCGCGCCTCTCCGGCGACGACCGCTGGAGCGAGCTGGCAGCCCGAACTGTTGCCCTTATTGCTCAGTCGTTCACCCCGGACACCATGGCCGTTAACGGCAGCGATAAGGAGGTCGAAGGGGCGGGCTCTCAGCTCGGCTGGCTGCTGTGGGCAGATGCGCTGCCACCAGATCTCCGTGCGCCCTACGCCTCACGCCTCACGCAGCCCGATGTCCTGACCGACTTCGGCCTGCGCACCCTGTCGTCCGCCCATCCGCAATTTCGCCCCCACGCGTATCACCGCGGCGCCGTCTGGCCCTTCGACTCCTGGCTCGGCTGGGGCGGGCTGCGTGCCGCGGGGTTCGAGGAGGAGGCGGAGCGCGTGCGCACCGGCGTGCTGAGCGCGCTCGACCGCCTGGGCGGCGCTCCGGAGCTCTACGCGGTCAGAGATGACGGGCCGCAGCGGATCCCGATCGCCAACCAGATCCAGGCCTGGACGGTGGGCGCCCGTTGGGCGCTCGATGCCGGCTGGGACGGACGCCGCGCGCGCGGCTAACCACGGACGTGGACCATGAAGTCCGTGATAGGCACGGATTTTATGGTCCAGGTCGCCGTGCGAGGGCTTCCTTGCTTCGCGAAGCGACCGCGGCCGCCTCCGCCTACGCCGCTACGGCCTCCTGCTCCTTCACGGCGAGGGAGCGGCCCGTTTCCGGGTCGAAGAACTGGAGCTTGTCGGTCTCGAGCCACAGCTCCGTCTCGCGCCCCACGCGCACCTGCGAGTCGGGACTCAGGCGCGCGACCGCACGTCCCTCCTCGCCGGCTGCGCGCGGAAGCTCGCCGGCGCCCGCGTCCTCCGCGAGCTCGCGCAGCTCGTCCGAATCGATCCCGCCACCCACCTTGAAGTGCGCATACAGCTCCGAGCCCATCGACTCGAGCAGGTCGATCGTGGTGCGGAACGTCACTCCCTCGTGCCGCTCGCGGTCCACGAGCGCGGGATCCTCGATGTGCTCCGGGCGAATCCCCACGATCACCGTCCGGTCGTCGGTGAGCTCGTCCTGCAGGTTGGCGGGGATCGGCACGTCGACGCTCGGCAGGCGCACCGATCCGTTCTCCACGTGACCGGGAACGAAGTTCATCGCGGGCGACCCGATGAAGCCGGCGACGAAGAGGTTGCGCGGACGGTCGTAAAGGTCCTGCGGCCGCCCGACCTGCTGCACCACGCCCAGGCGCATCACGGCCACGCGATCGCCGAGCGTCATGGCCTCGGTCTGGTCGTGCGTCACGTAGATGGTGGTGGTGCCGAGGCGGTCCTGGAGGCGTGACACCTCCGCACGCATCTGCACGCGCAGCTTGGCGTCAAGATTCGAGAGCGGCTCGTCCATCAGGAACGCCGCCGGGTTGCGCACGATCGCGCGGCCCATGGCCACTCGCTGGCGCTGGCCGCCGGAGAGGTTCGCCGGCTTGCGGTCGAGATGCTCGCTCAGGTCGAGGATCTCGGCGGCCTCCTCCACGCGCTTGTTGATCTCGGCCTTGTCCTCCTTCGCAAGCTTGAGCGCGAAGCCCATGTTCTCGCGCACCGTCATGTGCGGGTAGAGCGCGTAGTTCTGGAAGACCATCGCGATGTCGCGGTCGCGCGGGGCGAGCTCGTTCACGCGCTCACCGCCGATCAGCAGGTCACCCTCGCTGATGTCCTCGAGTCCGGCGATCATCCGCAGCGCCGTGGACTTCCCGCACCCGGACGGGCCCACGAGGATCATGAACTCGCCGTCCTGGATGTCGAGGTTCATGCGCTTCACGGCCTCGGTGCCATCCGGATACCGCTTGGTCACATCCTTGAGCTGAATCTCGGCCACTCGCCCCTCCTTTCAGTTACTGGAGTCTTACCCGCAGACGGGTGGAACCAAAAGGGGCGGCCCGAAGACCGCCCCCATGACCTATGCCCTATGCCCTATGCCCTACGACGAGGTCGCTTGAGCGAGCTCCTCGTGGCGACCCTCGCGGAACTCCTCGACGAGCTTCTCGTTGAATGCCTTCAGGTCGTCGGGCTTGCGGCTCGTGACGAGGCCCTTGTGCACGTGGACCTCCTCGTCCACCCAGTTGCCGCCCGCGTTTTCGATGTCGGTCTTCAGGCTCGGCCACGAGGTGAGCGTCAGGCCATCGACCACGCCGGCCTCCACGAGCGTCCACGGGCCGTGGCAGATGGCGGCCACCGGCTTGCCCTTCTCGAAGAAGTCGCGAACGAAGCTCACGACCTTCTCGTTCGTGCGCAGGAAGTCCGGGTTGGCGACGCCACCCGGGAGCACGACGTTGTCGTAATCGTCCGGGCTCACCTCGTCGATCGCGTGATCGACCTTGAAGGTGTCGCCCTTGTCGAGGTGGTTGAAGCCCTGGATCTCGCCGCTCTCGATCGAGATCAGCTCCGGCTTGCCGCCGGCCTCCTCAACGGCCTTCCAGGGCTCGGTGAGCTCCACCTGCTCCACGCCGTCGGCGGCGATGAAGGCAATCTTCTTTCCGTCCAGCTTGCCAGCCATTTCGTCTCCTTGTTCTCGTTTCGAAGGCTTTGTGGTGTCCCTAAGTGGGTACCGCGCTGGCTGGCGCACAAACACGGAAACGAAGGAGGCGTCATGGCCGAGATCCAGCACTGGTTCAGTGGAGCCCACGAGCAGTTCAAGCCCAGCAGCCTGCTCGAGCAGGCCGTGGAGGCCGAGCGCGCCGGCTTCGACGCCATCGCGTGCAGCGACCACTTCCAGCCGTGGTGGGAGCCGGGAGAGTCCGGCATGGCGTGGACCTGGCTCGGCTCCGTGGCGCAGGCCACCCAGCGGGTGCCGGTGGGCACCGCCGTCACCGCGCCCGTATATCGCTACCACCCGGCGCTCGTGGCGCAGGCGTGGGCAACGCTCGAGGAGATGTATCCCGGCCGCACGTTCCTCGGGATCGGCTCCGGGGAGTCGCTCAACGAGTCGCCGCTCGGCATGGACTGGCCTTCCGTTGGCGAGCAGATCGAGCGCATGGAGGAGGCCCTCGAGATCATCAACCGGCTGTTCGCGGGCGAACGTCTCGACACGATCGGCCACTTCCGGATGAAGCAGGCGTACCTGCACACGAATCCGGGCCGCAGGCCGCCGATCTACGTGTCGGCGTTCGGCGAGCAGGCGGCGGGAGTGGCGGCTCGCCATGGAGACGGCCTCTGGACGCTCGCGGATCCCGAGGCGGTGCCGGATCTGATCGACGCCTACAGGTCGGCCGCGGAGGACGCGGGCCGCGACCCCGGCAAGATCATCCTCCAGGCGGGCTTCTCATGGGCCGAGGACGACGACGCCGCGTTCGAGGGAGCGAAGCCCTTCAAGGCCACGATGCCGGACGAGTTCTACACCGACGACTGGCACGACCCGAAGGCGATGGCGAAGCACGCGGACGAGAAGCACTCGGACGAGGAGTTCCGCGAGCAGTTCATCATCGGCTCCGATCCGGAGGCGCACGTGCAGAAGATCCGCGAGATCGAGCAGCTCGGAGCCGATGTGGTGGTGTTGATGAACAACAGCGGTGCGGATCCGGTGCGTGCGGTGAAGATCTACGGCGAGAAGGTGCTGCCTGCCCTGAAGGGCGCGCGCGTCTAGTGGTGGTGGTGCTGGTGGATCACGGCGTGGCCGCGGCCGCGTGAGATCAGCCAGCGGTTGAGCGGGAACGCCACCGCGCCCGCGATCACGAGCGCGACCGCGAGGCTCCACCAGAACAGGCCATCCGCCAGCCCCGCCGCCAGCGCGCCCGGGACGAGGATGATGAAGAGGTTGTCCACCACCTCCATCGTCGCGATTGACGCGGTGTCCGAGGCGAAGGCCAGCGGCGCCACCTGCCGGAGCGGCATACCCGAGCGCAGCAGCGGCAGGCTGGTGAGCAGGTAGCCGAAGAAGAAGGCGAGCATGATGGCGAGGGCGATCGACGCCGCGCCGCCCCATCCCCACCACGTGGCGAGCACCATGCCGAGCACCTCGCCGATCGCGCAGCCGCTGAGGCAGTGCACGGTGGCGCTGAAGGCAAGCCGGTTCATGGCTGGGACTCCTCGAAGCCGTGCCGGCAATGCTCTGAGCAGAAGAAGTAGGTGTGGCCGTCGTGCACGGCGGTCACCGCGTTCTCCCTGTCGACCTTCATGCCGCACATCGGATCCGTGGCGCCGCGGCTTCTCGTGAGCCAGAAGAGCGCACCGAAGATCACGAAGCCGACGATGTTCAGGACGAGCTTGTAGTCGAGCTGGATGGAGCCGAAGATGTCGCTCCGCGTGGGGCGCGGGCCGGTGGGGATCAGGCCGAGTGCGCTGAAGAGCCCGTCCACGGCCAGGGCGGCGATCACCATCGTCACGAACATCAGCGCGGTGATCCGCAGCGCGTAGGACGTGCCGTAGTACTTGCGGTAGATAGCGATGATCGGCAGCACGATCAGGTCCGCGAACAGGAACGCGAGCACGCCCGCGAACGAGATGCCGCCCGACCACAGCACCGCGGCCAGCGGCACGTTCCCCACCGAGCACACGAACGACAGCACGGCGATGATCGGACCGACGATCACGTTCTCGATCGCGCTGAGGCCCGCCGGGGCGTTCTTGATGAAGAGGCCGTTGAAGAAGTCGTTCCCGAGCTGCGCGATGTAGCCCGCAAGCAGGAACCCGACGGCGATCTCCCTCCAGAGCATCTGCCAGTCCCCGCGGAAGTTGTGCGCCACGTCCGACCACGCGCGCGCGGACGTGAGCCGCTCCCGCCAGCTCAGCTCCTCGCCGGCCGAGTGGTGCTGATGCCCGCTGTCCGCCGCCTGGGCCTGCACACGCGCGCGCTCCTCGAGCCGCGGCGACACGAACACCCGCAGCATGATCGCCATCAGGCCGATCATCACGATGCCGCCGAGGTACTCGGCGACGGTGAACTGCCAGCCGATCAGCACCCAGAGCACGAGCCCGAGCTCCCACACCAGGTTGGTGGAGGCGAACTGGAAGGCGAGCGCGGTGGCCGCGGAGGCGCCCTTCTGGAAGAGCGACTTGGCGATCGCCACTGCGGCGTAGGAACAGGAGGAGGAAGCGGCGCCGAGCGCGGTTGCGAGCCCCACCGGCCGCGCGCCAGAGCCGGACAGCGAGCCCTCGATCCGCTCCCTCGGCACCCACGCCTGGACGATGCCCGAGATCGCGAAGCCGAGCACGAGCGCCCACCACACCGCCCACGCCATCAGGAGGCTGTCCTTCAGTCCGTTCCAGATCACATCCAGCACGTTTCCGAGCGTATCACATACCCCCTGGGGGTATCTGGTAGACTCGCGTGCCATGGCACCCGAACGCGGTTACACAGCTTCCAAGGACGACCTCCTGCGCCGCCTCGCGCGCGTGGAGGGGCAGGTGCGCGGCGTCACGCGGATGGTCGAGGAGGACCGTTACTGCATCGACGTGATGACGCAGATCACGGCGATCCAGGCGGCGCTCGACAAGATCGCCCTCGGCCTGCTCGACGGTCATGCACGCCACTGCCTCCTCGGCGGAGGCGAGGGGCCGACGGAGTCCGACGATCAGGTGAACGAGCTGATGGGCGCCGTGGGCCGCATGCTCTCGCGCTAGCTCGCGTTAGCTTCCAGCGATCGTTCTAGACGTCGTACTGGTGGCGACCGTGGTCGTCGGCATGGCGGTGCAGGCCAGCGTGGGCTTCGGCTTCGGCTTCTTTGTCGCGCCCGCCGCGCTCGGCGCCTTCCGTCCCGCGCAGGCGGTCACTCTGCTGCTCCTGCTCGCCCTGCTCATCAACGCGCTGATCCTCTACAGCGAGGGGCGCCAGCGGGAGGTTGATGCGCGCGGGGGCATGATGCTCTGCGCCGCGGCGCTGCCCGGAATCGTGGCCGGCGCGCTCGTGGTGCGCGACCTCAACGCGCATGCCCTCCAGGTGGCGATCGGCATCGGGATCGTGGTGGCCGCGGTGTTGCAGGCGCGCAGCTCTGACGCCGCCGTGCCGGAGCGCGCCAAAGCGCACCCTGCGGGCACGCTCGCGGCCGGCGGAGCCTGCGCCGGTGTGCTCACCACCGCCACGAGCCTCAACGGCCCGGTGGTGGTGCTCACGCTCACGCGCGCGGGCCTGCGCGGGCACCTTCTGCGCGACACCGGCGCCGCGGTGTTCCTTGCGCTCGCCCTGGCGGGCACAGCCGCCCTCGCCACCATCGCTCACGCGGGCCGCGCCCTCCCCCACTGGCCGCTGCTGGTCGCGCTGGCGGCCGCGGCCGTGGTGGGCCACCGAGTGGGCGCCGCGCTCTTCCACAGGCTCGACCCGGAGCGTCACCGCCGGCTGGTGCTGGGCGCGGCGGTGGTGGCGGGCACGGTGAGCATCGTCGCCGGACTTGTCTAGTGGTGGGTACCTCTGTTTAGGGAGAGTCCCCTGTGGGGAAGAACCCGCTCGGGATGCGCCGGATCGTGCTCGCGATGATGCTGCTGGCCCTGCCGCTCGTGGGGGCGGCGCCGGCAGCTGCGGCACCGCCGCCGATCAAGCACGTGTTCGTGATCGTGCTCGAGAACAAGGGCTACGACACGACCTTCGGCCCGAACTCGCAGGCGCCCTACCTCTCGCAGACGCTCCCCTCGCAGGGCGAACTGCTCACGCAGTACTACGGCATCGGCCACGCGAGCCTCGACAACTACATCGCGATGGTGAGCGGACAGGCGCCCGCGATCACCACGCAGGCCGACTGCCCCTTCTACACGAACCTCTTCCCGGGCACGATGGGCCAGGACGGCCAGGCGGTCGGCCAGGGCTGCGTCTACCCGGCCACGGTGCAGACGGTGGCGGATCAGCTCGGCGCCGCGGGCCTCACGTGGCGCGGCTACATGGAGGACATGGCGGGGAACTGCCAGCGCCCGGCAATGAACAGCTTCGACCAGACGCAGAGCGCCACCGCCGCCAGTCAGTACGCCGCGCGTCACAACCCGTTCGTGTACTTCCACTCGCTGATCGACTCCGGCGCCTGCGCGGCGAACGACGTTCCGCTCGGCCAACTCGACACTGACCTCTCCTCCGCCGCCACCACGCCCAACCTCGCCTTCATCACCCCGGACCTGTGCCACGACGCCCATGACGCCACGTGCGCGGACGGCGGACAGGGCGGCCTGCCGGCGGCCGACAGCTTCCTGCAGACGTGGGTGCCGAAGATCACCGGCTCACCCGCCTGGTCGGAGGGCAGCCTCCTGATCGTCACCTTCGACGAGGCCGACACGAGCGACGCCTCGTCATGCTGCGGCGAGACCCCCGGGCCGAACTCGCCCAACCCCGGCGGCACGACGCAGGGCAACGGCGGCGGGCGCACGGGCACGGTGCTGCTGTCTCAGTACGTGCAGCCGGGCTCGACCAACGCCACGCCGTACAACCACTACTCGCTGCTCCGCAGCATCGAGGACATCTTCGGGCTGAGCCACCTCGGCTTCGCCGCGAAGTCCGACCTTCAGGCGTTCGGGCCGGACGTCTACAACTCGCCCGGCTGAAGAGCGGCTAAGCCGGGTGCCCGGGCTCGATGTCCTTCGCGTCCTGGAACCCGAGCTCGTGCACATCGCCGCCCTCGGCGTCGATCGGGTCGAGCAGGAAGCCGACGTGGTCACCGAGGTCCAGTCGCTCGAGCACGCGCCCCACGAAGCGGTTCGGGATGTCGTCGAGCAACGGCGCGCCACCGGCGCCGTCATGCCAGCTGCACTGCGCGAACTTGTCGGTCTCATCACCGGTCTCGCCACCGAACAGCTCGGCCAGGTCTCGCTGCGGAGGCTCGTCGCTGACGAAGTGAACCGCGAGCGCGCCCGCCTCGGACGCGACCTTCAGGGTGTGGTTCTTGCGTGAGATGCAGGCGAGGAAGCGCTCCGGATGGATGCTCGTCTGCGTGCCGAAGCCGACGAGACACCCGGACCGCTCGCCGCGCGCGGCGGCCGTGACGATGTACATCGGGTAGTCGAGATCAGCGACGAGCTGCGCGAGCACAGCCGCGAACGGTACCCGTGATTGTCATGGCGCGATTTGGGTATGTAGCGCTCTAGACAGGGGTTCTCTTTGACGACGATCGAGCTGCGTGGCGGGCCCGCGGCTATTGGGGCTGCGCGGCACGCCATAGAAGAGCTCGCGGATCAGCAGCAGCTGCCTCGTATCGAGGACCTGAGGCTGCTGGTAAGCGAGCTCGTGACAAACAGCGTCCTGCACGGCTGTGCGGGGCCGGACGACTCCGTGGAGCTCCACGTCGAGCGCCCGAACCACAGCGTGCGCGTGGAAGTGTGCGACAAGGGCGGCGGCTGGGCCGAGATGACCCGCTCCAGATCCCTCGACAGCGACGAGCCGGCAGGCGGCTGGGGCCTGATGCTGGTTGGAGCGCTGGCCGATGATTGGGGAGTGGAGTGCGGGGTGGAGCGGACGTGCGTGTGGTTTGAGTTGAACTGACAGGGCGTACGGCATAGGGCATAGGGCATAGGGCATAGGGCATAGGGCATAGGGCATAGGGCATAGGGCCCCATGCCCCCTGCCCTATCCCCTTATGCGCAATTCGGCCACGCGCTCGGCCCTTGCGTGGCCATCAGCTTCGCCGCCATCTGATCCTGCTCTGACACTGGTGCGCTTGCCGGGTCGCCCGTGCCGCCGAGCTCGCGCCAGGTCTCGCGGGAGAACTGGTACTTGCCGCGGTAGGTGCCGTCCTGGGACACCGCGCTGGGGTTACCGGACGATTCGCACTGGGCGATCTTCTGCAGCTCGGACGACGTACCGCTCGCGTCGCTGCCGGTTGACGTGCCGCTGCCGCTCGTCGAGCCGCTGCTGCTGCTCAGGCCGAGAGCCCCGAGCGTCTGCGGGCCGACGATGCCGTCGACGATGAGCCCGTGTGCGCGCTGGAACGCGATCACGGCGCGCCGGGTGGCTGGGCCGTAGACACCGTCCGCCGGTATGCCGAGCGCGCGCTGCACGGCGGCCACCGTGGAACCGCGGCTGCTGCGGTGAAGCAGCGTGCTGCCGCCTCCGGCCGCCAGCGCTGCGCCGCCGCCGGTGGTCATCACCACGCCCATCAGGATCGCGACGCTCCTGCCCCGGATGCGGCGCCGCCTCAGGCGCGCGGCCGCCACCCGCCGCTCCCGCGAGCGGCGCAGAGACTGGCGCCACGGGATGGGCGAAGCGAGATCCGCTTGAGTTCTGGACAACAGACCCTCCTTCTTTCTTCAGCGCCTACGAGGTGAGCTGACGGGCTCGCGCGGAAAGAAGGTCGCGCTACGCCGCACACCGGCGGCGATTCGCCCCAGAGCCGTGGACGGCACGACTCACTGGGTCCCCCGCTCCCGGAAGCACTGAGCAACCGGGATTCGGCTAGGTCGACATAACACCTAAGCACATCCTTCGGCGGAAGGTCGCGCCGGCCGAGCGCGCCCCTGAGAGCGCCGGGCACGCTTCTTCGATCCCGTGCGCGCGGCATGGCGGTGCTCGCGCATGCGAATCGGCGGCCGCTCCGCACCCCCGGCGTCCAGGAACTCGCAGGCGTCGGCATAGGCGCGCTGAATCAGCTCGCCGGGGCGCGAGAAGTCGATCGGCTGCACGTCGAGCGGGCATGGCGGCGGCAGCACCACGAGCTTCGCTCCGGTGCGGTGGCGCTCGATGTCCTCCACGAGCCGCCGGTGGGTGAGCAGCCCGATGGCGTGCAGCGCCATCCCGAGGGCAGACGCCGGAGGGCGCTCGAGCGCGCACGCATGCCCGGTGGGAAGCACGTAGACACGTTCGGCTCCCAGGTCGACGGCGTGCGAGATCGGCGTGTTGTTGGCCACGCCGCCATCCATCAGGAAGCGGCCATCGAGCTCCACCGGCTCGATCACGCCGGGGATCGCCGCGCTGGCCAGCACCGCGTCCACCAGCGGACCTCGCGACACCCGCAGCTCCTCCCCACTCACGACGTCCACCGCCACCACGTGCAGTGGAAGCGGCAGCTCTTCCAGACGGTCGTGCTCGACATGGCGCGAGACGAGCCGCCGCAAGCCCGAGGCCGGGACCAGGTGGTCGCGCGCCCCGAGGAACCCGAGCAGGCCGGCGAGCGGGTTGAGCGGGAACGCCTGGCCGCGGCGCAGGCCGCGCCAGATCTCGGCCAGGGCGTCGGCGGTTGCGACGGTCTGCGGCCGGGACGCGAGGAACGCGCCGTTGAGTGCTCCCGCGGAAGTTCCGACCACCACGTCGGCGCGAATCCCGCGCTCATACAGGGCGCGCAGCATTCCGGCCTGAACGGCGCCCAGCGATCCGCCGCCTGAGAGAACGAAGGCCACCTGCGGTCGCTTTCTGCGGGCCATACCTCTTCAGCGTCGGGAGCACCGCGCCTCTTACGCCGGGAAAGTTCGGGACCGCGAGGGCGTCTTGGGAAGCGATGGAAGTGGCCACTCACGCGGAGTAACCTCAGGAAGCCGATGGCCGCGCCAGGCGACAGATCGGGGGAGGCTCCCGGGCGCAGCTCCGTCCCGCTCGCAGAGGAGTGGCGGGCGCTTCGGCGCGCCGCCACGATCGTCGCCGTCCTGACGAGTCCGGCGTTCTTCCTGCTGCTGTGGGAACGCAACGGCTGGAACCCGATCGTCGCACTGCTCGCCTCGCTCGCCGCGGTCGTGATGTTCCGCGGCCTGGTGGACGTGATCGTCAGGCGGCTCATCCCGTGGCCGAACCTCTACAACGCCGACCAGCAGCTGCTCGAGGAGGACGTGATCGCGCGCCGGCGCGCGTGGTACTGGCGCAAGAAGTTCCGCCACCTCACCTTCTACGCGGTCATCTTCTTCCTGATCGTCGGCACCGTGGCGCTGATCAACGGCCAGTCGATCGGCGAGGCGATCTCGACGATCTGGGACGGCATCAAGCAGGTCGCTCCCTTCCTGCTCATCTACGGCATCCAGCTGCCGCTGCTGTTCCTCGCCAACTTCCTGATCTTCTTCGGCCCGTTGCTCGTATTCGGTCTCAAGCAGATGAAGGGCTACGAGCCGGGCGACGCGGACTGGGGCGTGAAGCTCGAGGACGTGCGCGGCCAGAAGGAGGCGAAGGAGGAGGTCCGGCGCGTGATCGCCCTATGGCAGTCGGGCGAAGCGTTCGAGAAGGCCGGCGGCAAGCGCGAGCGCGGCCTGCTCTTCCTCGGCGCGCCAGGCACCGGCAAGACGATGCTGTCGAAGGCGATCGCCACCGGCTTCAACTGCCCGTTCGTCACGATGCCGGGCTCCGGCTTCGCTCAGACGTTCATCGGGCTCGACGTGGTGATCGTGATGTTCCTGATCCGCAAGGCGAAGAAGCTCGCCGCCAAGTGGGGCGGTCAGTGCATCGTCTTCATCGACGAGATCGACGCCGTGGGCATGCGCCGCAACGCGCTCGGAGGAGGTGCGCCCTCCTGGGCCGAGGCGGACAACCCGTGGTCGCCCGACTGGCTCTCCAACCACCTGTTCTACGGCCGCTTCGGCGCCCGCAACCCCACCGGCGACATGATCCTGGAGACGCGGGCATGGCGTGAGCGGCTCTTCGCCTCGCGGCACCAGTCGAGCGGGCGCCCTCTCCCCCAGCCCTACGCGAAGCTGGACTCGATCATGCGCCAGGCCTTCCCCGGCGGCGGCATGTTCGGCGGCTATGGCATGGCGCTCAACCAGCTGCTCGTGCAGATGGACGGCATCGACGAGCCGCCGTTCTTCCGCAAGTTCCTCACGAACCGGTTCAACACGTTCCTCGACGCTCTGTACATCGTTCCCCAGAAGATCGGCAGCGTGAAGCTGCGGCTGCCCAAGCCCAAGCCCCGCAGCGAGCAGGTCTACTTCATCGGCGCCACCAACGTCCCGATCGACGCGCTCGATCCCGCGCTCATCCGCCCGGGCCGCATGGGCCGCCACATCTGGTTCCGCACGCCAACCAAGGACGACCGCAAGGACATCTTCGATCTCTACCTGAAGAAGGTGGACCACGATCCGGAGCTCGACACGGAGCCTCGCCGCGACGAGCTGTCGCGCATGACGAACGGCTACTCGCCGGCGATGATCGAGCAGGTCTGCTCGATGGCGCTCACCTACGCGCACTCAGACGGCCGGCCAGTGTTCGAGCGCCAGGACCTCGTGGAGGCGATGACCACCGTGGAGAGCGGCACGGCACAGGGCATCGAGTACATCCCCGAGGAGACGCGCTCGGTCGCGATCCACGAGGCGGGGCACGCGGCGGCGAGCCACCTGTACATGAAGGACTCGCAGTCCACGCGGCTGTCGATCCGCAAGCGCGGGGGATCTCTTGGGCACCACCAGGCGATCCAGAAGGACGAGCAGTTCGTCCCGTGGCGGCATCAGGAGTTCGCCCAGGTGATCTGGGGTCTCGGCGCGATGGCGGCTGAGCGCGTGTTCTATGCCGAGAACTCCACCGGCGTCGGCGGCGACGTGGAGAGCGTGACCGCCACCGCGGCGTGGATGGTCGGCTACTGCGCGATGGGACCCGAACCGGTCGACCTCTCGGGGCGTGTGCCGGAGGAGTTCAGGGAAGAACAGGAGCAGAGAATCATGGACCGGTTCGAGCGGATCGGAAGCCAGATCATGCAGCGCGGCCAGATGAGCACCGCGATGATGGCCAATCCCGTGGGCACGGTGCTGGCGGATCCCGGCAAGCGCAAGGCCGCGGCGCAGATTCTGGGCCAGGCGTTCGTCACGGCCCACAACGTCGTGACTCACAACCGCGACAAGGTCGAGCAGATCGCCGAGGTGCTGATCGAGCGCCGCGAGCTGCACGGCGACGAAGTGGTGGATCTCTTGGAGCGCGCGCGGCTTGAAGCGCCGCGAATCGACCTTCTTGACGAAGCGGTATGGCCGAAGGTGTGACACCGCAGGACGCGGGCGGCTCCGAGCTCGAGTCCACCCGCACGAAGGAGCTCGAGGCGGCGCACTCGAAGGAGCTCGCGCCGTACACCCCGCGGCCCGCGCACGGCCACGAGACGAAGTTCCGGCTGATCTACGCCGTGCTCGGCGGGATGGGGCTCGCGGCGGTGGCCGCCGCGGTGATCTTCGTGATCGCCGGCAAGCCGCCCACGCCGCCTCCGTGGTCGAGCTGGAAGCCCTCGGCGGGCGGCGACGAGGCGCTCAGCCAGATCGCCGACCACGTCGCGCCCACCTACCGCCTCCCCACGGGCGAGCAGCTCGTGGCGGTGGACGGAGGCCCGGCAGAGGTGGCGGGGCTGCCCGTGAAGATCGTGCTGCTGCGGACGCCCACACAACCCACATTCACGCAGGGCAAGAGCGCGATGTTCAGCCTCTGCGGCCTCGGCAAGTTCTGCTCGATCAAGGTGGGCAAGCCATCCCAGGCGCGCACGCTGCTGCTCGAGCGCGAGGCCCTCGAACTCGCGCTGTACACGTTCCGCTACGTGGGCGACGTGGACCAGGTGGTCGTGATCCTGCCGCCCGCGCCACACAAGAAGCCGTCCCAGGCCGTCTTCATCAGCAGGAACGAGGTGAAGGGCGCGCTCGACCAGCCGCTGCGCGCAACACTCGCCCCCAAGCCGCCTTCCCTCAACGCTCTGAGGAAGGGGCCGGCGAAGGACTTCATCGTGCGCAACGCGGATAGCCGCGTCTACAACTACGACCTCACCCAGGCGCCCGACGCGAGCGTGCTGCTCGAGCTCGCGCGCTTCAACCTCAACGCCGGCAACGCCTCGGCCGGCAGCAGCCCCGGCACCCCCTGACCTCAGTTTCAGCCGCCGCCGCGTCCGGGCCGCGTGGGCACGTCGCCGCCGGCAGGCGCGCTCGAGATGAGGTCGGCCTCGCTGGGGCCCGGGAGGGTCGGCACGCTGAGCTGAAAGCGCGCGACGAGGTACGGCACGAGATAGCTGTCGGCCACCTTCGTGGGCGGCCACCAGAGCGGGCTGTGGGCGAGCTTGGACTCGCCGCCACGCCACTGCACGTAGCTCGGCTCGGCGCCCGTGAGCAGCATTCCGCGCAGGAGCGGCTCGAAGGGCTCCGGCACCACTGGCGCGCCGGCGCGCGCGGCAATGCACTCCGCCACCGCCTGCGCCTCGCGCACTGACACGCCGCCCTGCTTCACGTCGAACGCCGTCACATCACCCGCGGCGTACACGTCAGGCAGATCCTCCACCCGCCCCTGTTCGTCCACCGGTACGAAGCCGTCCGGGTCGTGCGGGAGGCCTGGGATCGCCGGTCCCGCGAGCGCGGGAAGCGCCACCGCGGCGTCGGCGGGGAGGTGCCGGCCATCCGCGAGCACGAGGGCGCCCTCCGCGAAGGCGAGAGGCGTCACCCCCGTGTGCAGCTCCACCCCCACCTGCTCGAGCCCCTCTCGTATCGAATCACTCACCGTCCCCCCGAACAGCTGGAGCGGCTCCTGCTCTGCCGTGGCCACGGCAACGCGCGTGCCGTGCGCCCGTGCGGCGGTCATCAGCGCCAGCTCATACAGCGGAAGCGGCCACGCGGTTGCCGGCTCCGGCAGGGCGAAGACCACCGCGCCGAGCTCGCCGCCCACCGCCTGCTCCACCAGCGCGCGCATCGGCGCCACCGCCTCCAGGCCGCTGAAGGTGAGCGCGCCGGGCACCGCCTCGAACGCTCGCGCTCCGGTGGCGACGGCCAGAGCGTCGTACTGCACCCGCTCACCCGAATCGGTCACCGCCTCGTGCGCGTCCGCGTCCACCTCGGCGAGTCGCG
Source organism: Thermoleophilaceae bacterium (assembly GCA_036378175.1). Classification (GTDB taxonomy): domain Bacteria; phylum Actinomycetota; class Thermoleophilia; order Solirubrobacterales; family Thermoleophilaceae; genus JAICJR01. Next base: position 819 of record DASUWY010000039.1, on the reverse strand, counting down.
CGCGGCGGCGCTCGGCGCCCTGATCGGCAAGTATCTGGTCGAGCGGGAAGCGCGGCAGCGTGCCCATGCCGAAGGGCTGCGCCACGAGGAGCGGCCGGTATACGAGGTGGTCACCCGGGGCGATCACCTCGATCGTCACGCGGTCGCCGGCGAGCTTCCTGAGCGCGATCACCAGCTCTGTGGCGGCGATGCCGCCACCGGCCACGACCACGCGCGCGGGTAGCGAGCGGAACGGAGCCTCGCGCGGCATGAGCCGTAGCGTAATGCCCCGGCAGACGGGGATTGCGCGCCACGTTCGCGGGTAGGGAGCAGGGCATGGATCAGAGAAAGCTTGGAGATCAGGGACTCACCGTCTCCGCCATCGGGCTCGGTTGCATGGGCATGTCCGAGTTCTACGGCGAGGGCGACGAGCGGGAGTCGATCGCAACCATTCACCGCGCGCTCGAGCTCGGCGTGAACTTCCTCGACACCGCCGACATGTACGGGCCGTTCACCAACGAGAAGCTCGTGGGCCGCGCGATCGCGGGCCGGCGCGACGAGGTGGTGCTCGCCACGAAGTTCGGCAACGTGCGCGGTCCGAACGGCGAGCGCCTCGGCGTGCGCGGCGATCCGGACTACGTGCGCGAGGCGTGCGACGCGTCGCTCGAGCGGCTCGGCGTCGACCACATCGACCTCTACTACCAGCACCGCGTCGACCGGACGGTCCCCATCGAGGAGACCGTCGGGGCGATGAAGGAGCTCGTCGAGGCCGGCAAGGTTCGCCACCTCGGGCTGTCGGAGGCCGGCGCCCAGACCATCCGGCGCGCCCACGCCACGCAC
>DASUWY010000038.1 GCA_036378175.1 Thermoleophilaceae bacterium | reverse complement strand
ACTGAGGTTGTACGTGCCGGCAGGCACGTTGACCGTACTGTCATCACCGTCGTTGTTCGCCTGGTCGACCGCGTTCAGCAGTGACGCGGCGTCGCCCGGCGTGACGTTGTACGTCGTCATCGCGTGAGCCGACGCCGCCAGCCCGAGGCTGCAGACGAAGGCGACCGCCAGGGCCAGCAGGCCGCGACGTTTGGAGGGGGAGTGCGAGTCCATTCATCCATCCTTTGTGGAGTTGGGAACGCTCCACTCCTACCCCGAACATGCGACAGGCGCAAGTGGCGCTACATATGTTCCGGCGCCGACACGCCCAGCAACTCGAGCGAGCGGGCGAGCACGCGCCGTGCCATCACGCAGGTGGCAATCCGGAAGTTTTCGTCGCCGCCCTCCTCCGCGGCGCCCACCACTCGGCAGTCGCGGTAAAAGGCCGAGAACTCCTGAGCGGTGTCATGGGCGTACACCGTCATCCGGTGGGGAGCGCGCCTCGCCACCGCCACCGCCACCTCGTCCGGGAAGCCGAGCAGCCGCTTGAGAAGCCCCCGTGCGGACGGGTGGAGCTCCTCGCTGAAATCGGCCTCGAGCGCCTCTTTCACGCGCTCCTCCCCCGCCTTGCGCAGGATGCTTGCGATCCGCGCGTGCGCGTACTGCACGTAGTACACCGGATTGTCCTGGCTCTGCTCGCGCGCGAGACTGAGGTCGAGGTCGAGCGTGGTGTCGTGCGAGCGCTGCAGGAGGAAGAAGCGCGCGGCGTCCACGCCGATGTCGTCGATCAGGTCGTCGAGCGTGACGAACTCTCCCTTGCGCTTCGACATCTGGACGCGCTGGCCGCGCTCCACCAGGTTGACGAGCTGCATGATGATCAGCTCGAGCCGCCCGGGCTCGCCGCCGAGTGCCTCCCATGCCGCGAGCATCCGGCTCTGGTAGCCGTGATGGTCGGCGCCCCAGACGTCGATGAGCCGGTCGAAGCCTCGTTCGCGCTTGTCCACGTGGTAGGCGATGTCCGGCGCGAAGTAGGTGAACTCGCCGCTCGACCGCCGCAGCACGCGGTCCTTGTCGTCGCCGAAGTTGGTGGTGCGCAGCCACACCGCCTCCTCGTGCTCGTAGATGTGGCCGTGCTGCTTCAGCACCTCAATGGCGTTCTCGATCTCTCCCTTGTCGTGGACCTCGTGTTCGAAGAAGAAGCGGTCCATGGTCACGCCAAAACGCTCAAGGGTCTGCCGTACGTCCTCGATCATCAGCTCGACGCCACGGCGCGCGAGCTCGGCGAGGTCCATCTTGGCCGCGCCATCGAGCTTCCCGGCCAGCTCGCCCACGTAGGCGCCGGCGTAGCCATCCTCCGGCGGCTCCTCACCGCGCGCCCGCGCCTGGATCGACTGGGCGAAGCGCTGCACCTGCCCGCCCTCGTCGTTCACGTAGTACTCGCGCTCGATGTCGTGGCCCGCGAACTCGAGGATCCGGCTCAGCGCGTCACCGTATGCGGCGTGCCGCGCGGACGCCACGGTGATCGGCCCGGTGGGGTTCGCGCTCACGAACTCCACGAGGATCCGCTCCGGCGGGTCGGCACCTGCGCGGCCGAATCCCTCCCCCGAGGAGAGCGCCGAGCTGAGCGCGTCGCGCCACCAGGCGTCGGACATGAAGAGGTTGAGGAAGCCCGGGCCGGCCACGTCCACGCGCTCGACGCCATCGGCGAGCCGCTGCTCCACCAGGCCGCCGAGGCGCTCGGCTACGTCGCGCGGCTTCTCGCCCATCGTCGGGGCGAGCAGCATCGCTGCGTTGGTGGAGTAGTCGCCGAACTCGGGCTTCGGAGGACGGTCGAAGCTGAATGTCTTGCCCACACCGTTCTCGCTCAGCTCTGCGGCAGCGGCGGCAACGGTGGCCCTGAGTTCGGCGACCGGATCGGTCGTCGGGCTCATTTCAGTAATGGTATGGCTCGCGGGCGAGGATCTTGTGCGCGCGGTAGATCTGCTCGAGCAGGACCACCCTCGCGAGCTGGTGCGGAAGCGTCATCGGGCCGAACGACAGGCGCAGATCGCAGCGGTCGAGATGGATGCCCCGAGGGCCGCCCACCACGAAGCAGAGGTCCTGCCCGGACTGGCGCCGCTCCTCCATGAAGTTGCTGAACGCCAGCGAGTCGAAGGTCCGGCCGTCGGGGCTGAGCAGGACCGTGAAGGCCCGGTCCGGGATGCGCCCGTCGACCTTCTCCTCATCCCGCAGCTCGACGAGCTCGACGCGGGCGTGCCCCGCGAGCAGCTTCTGGTAGTGCTGGATGTCGTCGGCAAACGGGGGCCGAAGACGCCCGACGGCTAGGACGATGATCCGCATGTGATCGGCTCCGGGAAGGCTGCGATACTAGTCGCGTGCCCGAGGACCAGCCCGAGCGCCACATCAACATCCACACCTCGCCGGAGATCATGGCGGGCGTGTACGCCAATTTCGCCAACGTCAGCCACTCCGACTACGAGTTCACGATCACGTACGCCCGGGTGGATCACGAGGTCGAGGAGGAGGAGATCCCCGGCGTCGTGGTGTCGCGGATCAACCTCTCGCCCCGCTTCATGCGCGAGCTGATCGACGCGATGGAGGACAACTGGTCGAAGTGGCAGGCGAAGGAAGGCATCCGGAACCTGCCGGAGTACGACGGTCCGCCCGAGGATCCGTCGAGCCCCACGAGCTAGCGCGAGCGGGCGTACGCCACCGCATAGCCGATCCGCTCGACCGCGTCGGGGTGCGTGGCGAGCAGCTTTTGGAGAAGGCGCGGCGGCCGAGGGTCGGCCAGCGCCTTGACGGCCAGCCGCTTCTCGAGCTCGATAAAGGACTCCGGGTCGCGCGTGAGCTCGAGGGCGAACGTGTCCGCCCGCTGCTCGACACGACGTGAGAGCGCATTGCCGGCGAGCCCGCCGAGGAACGACACGAGGCCGACCGCGAGGACGAACGCGGGAAGCACGTCGGGCGTTGGCTCGTCTCGCTCGCCGGCGAGCAAGTCCGTGAGCCGCTCCGCCAGGTACATGCCGCCGGGCGCCGCGATCGCGAGCCAGGCGAGGAGGCGCTGAACGTCGCGGTGCCGCACGTGGCTCAGCTCGTGGGCCACCACCGAGCGCACCTCGCCCGCCGGGAAGTCGTTCAGCAGCGTGTCGAAGAGCACCACGCGCTTTGTTCGCCCGAGCCCGGTGACATACGCGTTGGCGGCGGTGGTGCGGCGGCTCGCGTCCACTCGATACACCTCTCCCACCTTCACGCCGGCCTTGCGCGCGAGCTCGAGAACCTCGCGGCGCAGGTCGCCCTCCGGTAGCGGCTCGAACTTGTTGAACACGGGGTCGAGGAGCACCGGCGAGAGCAGGATGAAGCCGGCGCTGAGGGCGGTGGCTCCGCCGGCGGCGGGCGCCCACCAGGCGCGCGGGAAGCGCCGCAGAAGCGCCATCGCCCCCGCGAGTGCTCCGGCATTGAGCACGGTGCCGATCGCGCTCGCCTTCGCCAGATCGCTCGCCCAGGCCCGCCAGGTCTGCACCGAGATGCCGGCCTTCACGGCGCGGCGGTGGCGGACGGCGCCCAGCGGCAGGCCGAGCACGCCGAAGCCGAGCGACATGCCCGCGCCGAGCGCCGCCGCTCCCGCGATTGGCCTTCGCCCGGCGCGCTCCAGCCCTCGCCGGACGGGGCGCGGCGGCGCGAGCGCGAGCAGGGTGAGCGCGGCGCCATCGAGCGCCATGCTCGCCAGTCCGAGTGCGCGCTGCGGGCGCTGGTAGGCCCGCGCGCGGTCGATCTCCTCGCCGCTGAAGTACTCTCTGGGCTCGACGGGGGCAGGCTCGATCAGGCCGTTCCGCGGCCGCAGCGCCAGCGTCGCAACTCCGGCTGCGGCGGATGCAAAAGCCACCGCCCGCGGCACTCGAAAGCCATGAGCCCCCATCGAAGCGACACTGTAGACCCCGACCTGGGCAAGACACTGAGGATCGCGCTGATCTCCGACGTTCACGCCAACCTTCCAGCCTTCCGGGCCGTGCTCGACGACGTCGGCGACGCGGGCGTGGACGAGACCTGGTGCCTGGGTGACCTGGTGGGCTATGGCGCGCAGCCGGACGACTGCGTGGCGCTCGCGCGCGAGGCGTGCGACGTCTGCCTCGTCGGCAATCACGACCTCGTGGTGCTCGACAGGCTCGACATCAACACCTTCTCCCTCAACGCGGCGCTCGCCGCGCGCTGGACGCAGGAGAACATCCGGCGAGAGTCGCTCGACTTCATGAGCGGGCTCGAGCCGGCCGCGAACGGGCGCGAGGTCGGCCTCTTCCACGGAAGCCCCCGCGACCCCGTTTGGGAGTACGTGCTCTCCGCGCTCCAGGCGGACGCCTGCATAGACGCGATGGAGCAGCGGGTCGGCGCGATCGGTCATTCGCACGTGGCGCTCTTCTTCACGCGGTCGGACAGCGGCGAGGTGCGCGGCGAGCAGGCGCCCGCGGGCACCGAGCTCGACCTGTCCTCCGGCCGCTGGCTGGTGAACCCCGGTGGAGTTGGGCAGCCGCGCGACGGCGACCCGCGGGCGGCGTGGCTCCTGCTCGATCTGGGTAGCTGGACGGCTCAGTGGCGGCGCGTGGAGTATCCGATCGCCGAGGCGGCCCAGGCAATCGAGCGGGCGGGGCTGCCGCAGGCGCTGGCGGACCGGCTCTACAGGGGCGAGTGATGCTGCGCGATTGGTTCAAGTCGATTGCGCTCGGCGCCGTGCTGGTGGTCGCGCTCGTGGTGCTGCTCGCCGGTTGCGGCGGGCAGAAGCGGACCATTCCGACCGCGAAGGCGCAGTCGTTCCTCACGCAGCTCGACAACATCTCCTCGCAGGTGGACAACGGCGCCTGCAGCGGCGCGCAGGCGAAAGCCCAGGCGCTCGAGGCGCAGGTGCGCAGTCTGCCGAGCAGCGTCGACCCGGAGGTCAAGCGCAACCTGATCGCGGGCGTCGTGAGGCTCCAGCGGCTCGTGTCGCAGCAGTGCCAGCGGCCGACTCCCACGAACACGACCCCCACCACGCCCACCGTCACCGTCCCGACCACAACCGTCCCAACCACCACAACTCCCCCGCCCACCACCACCACGCCCCCCACAACGACGACTCCTCCGCCCACAACCACCACTCCTCCCCCCACCAACACCACGCCCGGCGGCGGCGGTGGCGGCGGCGTGACCGTGCCCGGCACGATCGGAGGTGGCACCGGATGAGCACGCCGCAGGAGGTCGCGGGCCGCTACCGGCTCGACAAGCGCCTCGGCGCCGGCGGCATGTCCACCGTGTTCATGGCGCTCGACACCGTGCTCGAGCGGCCCGTGGCCGTGAAGCTGCTGGCCGAGCACCTGGCCGACGACGAGGCGTTCGTCGCGCGCTTCCGGCGCGAGGCGCTGGCGGCGGCGCGGCTGCAGCACCCGAACATCGTGCAGGTGTTCGACTCTGGGCTGGACGAGCCGTCGGACCGGCACTACATCGTCATGGAGTACGTGGAGGGGCCTTCGTGCGCGGACCTCATCCGCGACCAGGGCGTGCTCGACATCCAGCAGGCGGTGAGCATCATCCGCGACGCGTGCCATGGCCTCGACTACGCGCACCGCGCCGGCGTCGTGCACCGCGACGTGAAGCCGGGCAATCTCCTGATCTCGCGCGACACGGGCGCGGCCAAGCTCGCGGACTTCGGCATCGCCAAGGCGGCGGAGCAGACGCGCATCACCCAGGTGGGGTCGGTGCTCGGCACGGCGGCTTACCTCTCGCCTGAGCAGGCCACCGGCGCGGAGTCCACACCGGCGTCCGACATCTACTCGCTCGGCGTGTGCGCGTACCAGTTCCTGTCCGGGCGGCTCCCCCACGAGTACGGCTCGCTCACCGAGCTCGCGCTGAAGCAGCAGAACGAGTCGGTGGAGCCGATCCGCGCGTTCCGACCTGAGGTGCCGGAGGCGCTCGACCGAGCGATCCGCGTTTGCCTCGAACGCGACCCAGCGGCCCGTTATTCCACCGCACTCGACATGGCGCAGGCGATCGAGGCCGGCTTCCGCGGCGATCAGAGCGAGGTGACGCAGGTGCTGCAGCGCACCGGCGCGCTCGGTGCGGGTGACCCCGACGCTACTCAGGCGCTCCCGCGCACGCAGATGGGCCGGATGGATCCGCTGCCGCCTCGCACGAGCATGATGGAGTCGGCGCCGGCGCCCGCGGCCGCGCGGGCGAGAGAGCGTCAGCCGGCGCGCCGCAAGTCGGGCCGCGGCGAGGGGCTCCGGCGGCTCGTGATCGCACTCGCCGTGATCCTCGCGATCGTGGCCGTGGTCCTGATCGTCACGAACGGCGGCGGCGCCAACAAGGGGCCGGTGAACTCAGGCGACGTTCATGGCCAGATCGACGGGCTCAAGCAGCTGATTCAGGACAACGAGAAGTAGGGCGGAGGCCGGAGGTCGGAGGCCGCCGGCTCTAGCCACGGTGGTGCTTTGGCTTCGCTGGGGCGAGCGTGACGTTGATCTTTGTCCCCGCGGGCAGCATTTTGTTCGCCTTTGGCTGCTTGACGATTACCAGCTTCCGCTTCTTCGTCCCCTTCCGGAACTTCGGCTTCTTCACCTTGCCGAGCTTGCAGTGGGCGTGGGCGAGCTTCCTCTTCGCGGCGCTGAGCGAAAGGCCCTTGAGCTTCGGGACGATGCAGTGCTGCACCGCGGGGGCGGGCAGTGGGACCGGCGTGGGTGTCGGCGTGCCGCCGCCACCGCCGGGTCCGCCCGGCGGCGTGGGCGCGGGCGTGATCGTGATCGAACCCTGCGCGATGGCTGTCTCGCCACTGTCGGTGAGAGTTGCGGTGACCGTCACCGTGTAGGTGCCGGGCGCCGTGTACGTGTGGCTGGGATTCGTGCCCGTGCCGCTCGTGCCGTCGCCGAAGTTCCAGGAGAGGGCTGAGTGGCCAAATGCCTGCGTAGCCGTGAATGCCGCGGCCTGGCCCGCCTGCTTGGTCTGCGGGCCCGCGAGCGTGAGGAACGCGCCGGAGTCGAGCGACCCAGCGTCGCCGTTCTTGCCTCCCAGCCCGGAGCCGCTGATGTTGTGCGCCGCGCCGCCCATTCCGCCAGGCACGTCGGAGCTGGTGCTAAGTGCGCTTGAGGATTGGTCGCTCAACATGAAGATGCGGCCGCCACCTCCACCGCCTCCACCATCTCCAAATTGCATGCCGGTCGAGTAGCCGTACCCTCCCTTGGCGTGCGCGACGAATTGATTCGCCAGCGCCAGGTGCGGTGCCATAAGAAGAATCGCCCCACCTGAGCCGCCGCCGGGCCCGCCCTGGTTGGGCAGGTTGCTGGTGGGGCCAGTGGTGGGTGTCCCGTCAGCCGAGACTGTGCCGTCGATCGCCAGGGTTCCCATGGCGATCAACGCGACTCCGCCGCCACCGTTTCCGGCGGCCTGGGTTCCGCAGCCGGCGCCTAGTGCCGCGCCCCCGCCGCCGCTGCCCTGGCCCAAGAGCTGAGACTGATCCGAGGAGCCGTACAAGCCCCCACTGGGGACGCCGTTGCCTCCGTCGCCGCCAAAACCGCCGAAGCTGCCACCTCCGCCCGAAGCGCCGCAGGTGGCTCCGTGGTCCCCGCCACCCGGGCCCTGCCCCCCACCGGCGTAGCCGCCCGGGCCACCAAGGCCGTTAGCGTTCACGAGCGCGCCGCTGCCGACCGTCAGATCGTGCAGCGTGGCGAGCGCCAGGTTCCGACTGCCGACGAACGTTATCGACGCGCCGGAATCGACAGTCAGGCTATTCATCACGAACTCGAGAGTGTCCGGCTCGTTCGTGTCTCCCGAGGGGACGATCACGGCGCCGATGCCGTTGTCCACGACGCCCGTGCCGTTATCGCGCGTTGGGCAACCCGTGCCGCCGGAGATCGCACCCGTGTTCGTATCGAAGGTGCACGCCCCGCTCATCACGTGCACGTCCGCCGACGAATCGGTCGACAGGCTGAAGCTGTCGGGATCGTACGGCGTGGCGGCGGAGGCGCTCACCGGAAGCGCCAACGCGACGGCAGCAAGGGCCGCGAAAAGAGGACGGAGGGCGCGAGGCACGTCCCCTTATAACACGGGTCGATTCCCCCGGATGGGATCAGTAAGGCCCCTGACCGCCCAGCACCAGCGCGGAGTAGGCAGCCAGCTCGCCCTGACGGATCACGTCGCGGATCTGCTTCATCAGGAGCGCCATGAAGGTGAGGTTGTGGAGAGTGATGAGGCGTGCGGACGTGAGCTCCTTCGCGCGCGCGAGGTAGTGGAGGTAGCCGCGCGTGTGCTCCCTGCAAGCCGGGCACGGGCAGCCGTCCGCGACCGGCTCGCGGCTCTCGCGCCACTGGGGCTTGGTGAGATCGAGCCGCCAGCGCGCGGCGGGATCCGGCACGAGCGCCGTGCCGTGGCGGGCGAGGCGCGTGGGGGTCGCGCAGTCGAAGGTGTCGATGCCGGCGGCCACCGCGTGCAGGATGTCGTCCACGTCGCCGATGCCGAGCAGGTGCCGCGGCTGCTCGTCGCGCACCGGACGCAGTGCCCACTCCACCACCTCTTGCATCTGCGCCTTCTCCTGCCCAAGCGAGCCGCCAACCGCCACACCGTCCACGTCCGAGGACGCGACCCTCTCCGCCGACTCGATCCGCAGATCCTCATACACACCGCCCTGCACGATTCCGTAGAGCATCTGCCCCTCGGGCGCGTTCGCTCGCTGCCAGTCGATGCAGCGGTCGAGCCAGCGGTGCGTGCGCGCGGTCGAGCGGGCTGTGTAATCGCGATCCACGTGGAACGGTGTGCACTCGTCGAACGCGAGCGCGATGTCCGAGCCGAGCGCGGCCTGCACCTCCATCGAGGTCTCCGGTCCCATGAAGCGCTCGCTGCCATCGGCGTAGGACTGGAAGCGCACGCCCTCCTCGTCGATGGAGAGGATGCGGCTCTCGCGCTGGCCGCGCCGTCCCTTGATCTCGTCCGCCACCGAGCCGTGGCCCATCGAGAACACCTGAAAGCCGCCGGAGTCCGTGATGATCGGCCGCCGCCACGCCATGAACTCGTGCAGCCCGCCCATGCGCGCAATGTGCTCGTGCCCCGGCCTGATGAAGAGGTGGAACGTGTTGCCGAGCACCATCTCGTAGCCGAGCCCGGCCACCTCGGCCGAGTGCAGCGTCTTCACCGTCGCGCTCGTGGCGAGCGGGACGAATGCCGGCGTGTGCACGTGGCCGTGCGGCGTAACGAGAACGCCCGCGCGGGCGGAGCCATCGCGGGCGTCGATCTTGAACGAGCTCATCGCCCGCCCGAGACTATTGTCGCGAGCGGGCGAGCGCCGCTTACTTGTCTGTGGCCGTGCCCTCGAGCGTGGCGGGCGTGCCGCCACCGATGCTGATTCGGCGAGGCTTGCGCTCCTCCGGCTTCGGGATGCTCACCGCGAGCACACCCTTGTCGAAAGACGCGCTGATCGCGTCGGCATCCACGCCCTCGGGGAGGGTGAGCGAGCGGCTGAAGCGGCCGAACGAACGCTCCAGGCGGTAGAAGCCCTTCTCCTTGCGCTCGTGCTCGGCCTTCCGCTCACCGGAGACCGTGAGGACGTTGTCCTGCACCTCGATCGTGACGTCCTCCTCGCTCACACCTGGAAGATCCGCCTTGAGGAGGAAATGATCCTCGGCCTCAATGAGATCCATCGCAGGCATCCAACGCTGCGAGCGGTTCATGCTGCCGTTGGCCGTGTCGAAAAGGGTGTCGAAGAGACGGTTGATCTCCGAAGAAAACGGCTCTGGCTTCATCAAAAGTGCCATCTTTGCCACCTCCGTGGATGACAGGGGAATACCAGTGCCCTGGAGTATAGAAACCTAAGTCTCTGGCTGTCAACTTTGTTCAGCGCGAAAGCAGCGCGGAGCTGACGGTGCATCTCCGCCTCGGCCACACGCCGCCGTTGCGCGTTCAGTCGCCGTCGACGAGGGACTGCCCGGTCATCGCGTCCGGCTGCTTCTCCCCGAGTAGCGCCAGCACGGTGGGCGCGACGTCCGCGAGGATGCCCCCATCCCGCAGCTCACCCACGTCCGCCGTGACGATCAGCGGCACCGGGTTGAGCGAGTGCGCGGTGTTCGGGCTGCCGTCCTCCTCGAGCATGTGGTCGCAGTTGCCGTGGTCGGCCGTGATCACGCAGGCGCCGCCCTTCGCGTGCACCGCCTCCACCACCGTGCCGAGGCACTCGTCCACGGTCTCCACGGCCTTCACGGCCGCCTCGATCACCCCGGTGTGGCCCACCATGTCCGGGTTCGCGAAGTTGATGATCCCGAAGCGGTAGTCGCCGTCGCGCCAGTGCTCGGCGAACGTATCGGCCGCGGCTCGCGCGCTCATCTCGGGCTTGTGGTCGTAGGTCGGCACGTCGCGCGGCGAGTCCACGAGGTAGCGCTCCTCCCCGGGATACTCGTGCTCCTCCCCGCCGTTGAAGAAGTAGGTGACGTGCGCGTACTTCTCGGTCTCCGCAACGTGAAGCTGAGAGGCCCCCTCATCCGCGAGCGTGGAGGCGAGCGTGACGCTCGGGCGGTCGGGCTCGAACGCCACGTCGTAGTCCCAGTCCTCCTGGTACTGCGTGAGCGAGGCGTACGCGATCTTTGGGGCATCACCGCGGTCGAACTCGTCGAAGTCGGGCTCGCATAGCGCGCGAGTGAGCTGCCGCGCACGGTCCGGGCGGAAATTGAAGAAGAGCACGGCGTCGCCATCGCGGACGCGGCCCTCCTCGCCCACGAGCGTGGGCTTGATGAACTCGTCCGTCTCGCCGCGCTCATAGGCCGCTCGCACCGCGGCCTCGCCGCTGTCCGCGTGAGGCGTGTCCGCCTCGCCGTGCACGATCGCGTCGTAGGCGAGCTTGGTGCGGTCCCAGCGCTTGTCGCGGTCCATGGCGTAGTAGCGGCCCGTCACGCTCGCCACGCGCCCGCCGGCCTCACGCAGCCAGCCCTCCGCCTCCGCCACGTAACCGGCGCCGGAGTCGGGCGCGGTGTCGCGGCCATCGGTGAACGCGTGGAGCACGATGTCCGGCACCTCCTCGCGGCCGGCCATCTCGATGCAGGCGCGCAGATGGTCCCAGCCGGAGTGCACGCCGCCCTTGGACACAAGGCCGAGGAGGTGCAGCCTCCCGCTCTCGCGCCCGGCGGCGCAGATCTTCTTCAGCACCGGGTTGTGGAAGAACGAGCCGTCCTCCACCGCGTCGTCGATGCGCGTGAGGTCCTGCCTCACCACCGCCCCGGCGCCGAGGTTGAGGTGGCCCACCTCGCTGTTGCCCATCTGCCCCTCGGGCAGCCCGACCGCGCGCCCCCAGGTGGTGAGCTGCGTGTGCCGGTGGCGCTCCCACAGCTCGTCGAACACCGGCGTCTTCGCCTGCGAGATCGCGTTGCCCGGCCCGTCGGGCGCGCAGCCCCAGCCGTCCAGCACCACGAGGCACACCGCCGGCACCGGCGGCTTGCCTGGCCCGTCCGGCATGCTCATCGCGCGCCGGCAGCGGCTGACACGATCGCCGCGAAGCTCTCGGGATCCAGGCTCGCCCCGCCCACGAGGCCGCCGTCCACGTCCGGCTGGGCGAGGATCTCCGCGGCGTTGTCCGGCTTCATGCTGCCGCCGTAGAGCACGCGCACATGATCGGCCGCCGCCTTCGAGCGGTCGCCCACGAGTGCGCGGATGAAGCCGATCGCGTCCTGCGCCTGCTCGCTCGTCGCCACCTTGCCGGTGCCGATCGCCCAGATCGGCTCGTAGGCGATCACAACCTTGGCGAGGTCTCCCGCATCCACCTTCTCGAGCGCCTCCTGCACCTGGTGACGAAGCCGGCGCTCGGTCTCGCCCTGCTCGCGCTCCTCCTCGCTCTCCCCCACGCACAGGATGGGCTCGAGCCCCGCGGCGAGCGCGGCCGGCACCTTCTCCTGCAGAGCGCGATCGGTCTCGCCAAAGTACTGCCGCCGCTCCGAGTGGCCGAGCACCACGCCCTTCACGCCGAGCTCGGTGAGCATCGGCGCGGCAACCTCGCCGGTGTACGCGCCCTCCGCCTCCTGGTGCATGTTCTGCGCGGAGACCTTGATGCCGGTGCCCTCGCACTCCTCGACGGTCGCGGCCAGCGCGGTGAAGGGAACGCACACCCCCACGTCCACACCTTCCACACCCTCGATCCGCGGACGGAAGTCCTTCACGAACGCGCGGGCCTCCGCCACCGTCTTGAACATCTTCCAGTTGCCCGCGATGTACGGCGTTCGGTTAGGCATCGTCGAGCGCCTCCACTCCGGGCAGCTCCCGGCCCTCGAGCAGCTCGAGCGACGCGCCGCCGCCGGTGGACAGGTGCGTGACCTTGTCGGCGAGGCCGAACTCGGCGAGGGCCGCGGCGCTGTCGCCCCCACCCACCACCGTGGTGCCCGGCGCGCCCGCCACCGCCTCGGCTAGGGAGCGGGTGCCGGCGGCGAACGGCTTCAACTCGAACGCTCCCATCGGCCCGTTCCAGAACACGCTCCCGGCCGCCGCGATCTCGCGACCGTACGCCTCGCCGGTCTTCGGCCCAACGTCGAGACCCATCCAGCCATCGGGCACGTCGGTGCCGTCGAGTTCCATCCGCTCGGTGTCGGAATCGAAGGTCCTGCCGAGCACGAGGTCGAGCGGCAGGAGCAGCCGGCAGCTCGACCGCTCGGCGAGCTCGAGCACGTCGTGCGCCACCTCCACGCCCTCCTCGTACACGAGCGAATCGCCGATCGGCTTGCCCTGCGCCTTGAAGAACGCGAAGCACATCGCGCCGCCGATGAGGATCGCGTCGGCGATGTCCATGAAGCGCTCGATCAGCTTCACCTTGTCGGTGACCTTCGCGCCGCCGAGCACCACCACGAGCGGGCGCTCGGGATTCTCGACCAGCCCCTCCAGCGTGGTGACCTCGCGCTCGAGGAGATGGCCGGCAACCGCCGGGCGCAGGAACTCGGTCACGCCGGCGGTGCTCGCATGGGCGCGGTGCGCGGAGCCGAAGGCGTCGTTCACATACGCCTCGGCGAGCGACGCCAGCTCGCGCGACAGCTCCGGATCGTTCTTCGTCTCCCCCGGCTCGAAGCGCGTGTTCTCGAGCACGAGCACCTCCCCCGCCTCGAGCCGGCCCACCCCGCGGCGCACCTCCGGCCCCACCACCTCGGGCGCCTGGTGCACGCGCTTGCCGATCAGCTCGCCGAGGCGCTGGGAGGCCGGCCGCAGCGAGAACTCAGGATCGCGGCCCTTCGGCCGGCCGAGGTGCGAGCAGAGCACGAGCGCGGCGCCGCGCCCGCGCAGCTCGTTGATCGTGGGGAGCGCCGCGCGGATGCGAGCGTCATCGGTCACGCGGCCGTCGTCGAGTGGCACGTTGAAGTCCACCCGCACGAGCACGGGCATGCCCTCGCGCACGTCGAGGTCGCGCACCGTCTTCTTGCGGAACGCCGCCATCTCCCAGGGTCCGTCCTGCTCTCGCGTCCGGCGCTTAGCTGCCGGCTCCCGCCGGTGCACCGGCCACGACCCGCTCCGTCAGGTCGATGAGCCTGTTCGAGTAGCCCCACTCGTTGTCGTACCAGGCGCCGATCTTCACCATCGTGCCGTCCACGACCATGGTCATGCCGGCGTCGAAGATCGACGAGTACGGCGACTGCTCGATGTCGGTCGACACGATCGGATCCTCCGTGTACTGGAGGATGCCCTCCATGCGGCCGCTGTCGGCGTGCTCGCGCATCGCGGCGTTCACCTCGTCCACGCTGGTTTCCTTCTCGACGGTCACGACGAGGTCCACGAGCGAGCCGGTGGGCACCGGCGCACGCACCGACGTGCCGTTGAGCTTGCCCTCGAGCTCTGGGATCACGAGCCCGATCGCCTTGGCGGCGCCGGTGGAGGTGGGGATCAGGTTGAGCGCCGCGGCGCGTGCGCGGCGGAGGTCCTTGTGCGGAGCGTCCTGGAGGCGCTGGTCGGCCGTGTAGGCGTGGATGGTCGTCATCAGGCCGTGCTTGATGCCGAAGGTGTCGTGCAGCACCTTCGTCGGCGGAGCGAGGCAGTTGGTGGTGCAGGAGGCGTTCGACACCACGTCGTGCTGGTCCGGGTCGTACACCTCGTCGTTCACGCCGAGGACGATGGTGGCGTCCGGACCCTTGGCGGGCGCAGAGATGATCACCTTCTTCGCGCCGGCGTCGAGGTGCTTCGCGGCGCCTTCGCGGTCGGTGAAGTGGCCGGTGGACTCGATCACCACCTCCACGCCGAGGTCGCCCCACGGCAGCGCGGCCGGGTCCTTCTCGGCGAACACCTTGAGCTCCTTGCCGTCCACCACGATCGCGTCATCGGTGGCCTCGACCTCACCCGGGAACGGGCCGAGAATCGAGTCGTACTTGAAGAGGTGCGCGAGTGTCTTCGTGTCGAACAGGTCGTTGACCCCGACCCATTCGATGTCCGCTTCAGCCGCGTGCGCCGCCCGCAGTACGTTGCGGCCGATGCGGCCGAAACCGTTGATCCCAACCCTTACCGCCATCCGGCCGTCCTTTCGCACTCAGGTACTTGCTGAGGGGCAATCTATCAGCGGCGCAGAGGCCGGCCGCGTGGCGGTCAGGGGCGGCGAGGGGGCTTGTCCACGTCGCGGTGGACCACGTCAACGAGAAGCCCCTCACGGTCGCCATAGACCTCGGCCAGGTGCTCGGCGATCACCACCGATCGGTGGCGGCCGCCCGTGCAGCCGATGCCGATCGTGAGGTGTGACTTGCCCTCGCGGATGTAGGCGGGCAGCAGGTAGTCGAGCAGCGGTACGAGGCGGTCATAGAACTCGTGCAGCCCGTCCGCGTTGTTCACGTAGTCGATGACGGCGCGATCCCTTCCCGTCAGGTCGCGCAGGTCCGGCTCCCAATGGGGATTGGGGAGAAAGCGGACGTCGAAGGAGAGGTCGGCCTCGCGCGGCGTGCCGTGCTTGAAGCCGTAGGTGAGGAACGTCACGGCGAGCTTGCCCTTCGTCTCCGGCGTGAGCATCTTGTCCGCCACCACGCGCCGCAGGCGGCTGGCCGACATGTCCGTGGTGTCGATGCGGACGTCGGCGCGCTCGCGAATCGGCTCAAGCAGCTCCCGCTCGCGGTGGATGCCGCCGCCAACCTCGCCGCCGCTCGCCAGCGGGTGCCTGCGGCGTGTTTCCTTGTAGCGATTGACGAGCTCCTGCTCGGACGCGTCGAGGAAGAGCAGCCGGTAATCGGTGCCGCGCTCCTCGAGCTCGTCGAGTACCTGGAGGAGCCCCTCGAAGAACTCGCCGCCGCGCACGTCCGACACCACCGCCGCGCGCTCCACCTTGCTGCCCTCGTGCTGGAACAGGTCGGCCAGCGAGAGGATCATCTCGGGCGGGAGATTGTCGACGCAGAAGTAGCCGGCGTCCTCGAAGCACGCCATCGCCTGCGACTTCCCCGCTCCGGAGAAGCCGGTGATGACGACGAAATCCTCGATCGAGCCGCTGAGGGGGCGGCCCGTGGTGAGTCGGAGGGCCTTTCTCCAGGAAGGCATCGCTTCTGAATCACACTAGCGGCCGTCGCGGCGCGCCCGTCAGCGAATCTTGTGAACGTACTCGTGGATTTCGCGCGCGACCTTGCCCGGGAGGCCGGGCACGGCCTCGAGCTCCTCGCGGCTCGCCTGAAGGAAACGCTCGGGCGATCCGAAGTGCTGGAGCAGCAGACGCTTGCGGGTGGGCCCGACGCCGGGCAGCTCGTCGAGGATCGAGCGGGTCATCGCCTTGTCGCGGCGCCCGCGGTGGAACTCGATGGCGAAGCGATGGGCCTCGTCCCTCACGCGCTGCAGGAGCTGCAGCGCGGGCGTGTCGTGCGGGAGCACGATCGGCGTGGAGATTCCCGGCAGGAAGATCTCCTCGATCCGCTTCGCGAGGCTCACCACGCTCACGCCCATGTCGCGGAACTCCGTGAGCGCCTGCAGACCAGCCGACAGCTGACCCCTGCCGCCGTCGATCACGATCAGCCCGGGCGCGGTGGCAAAGCTCGCGTCGTAGCTCTTCTCGTGCGGCGAGCGCTCGCGCTGCGCGACGTACTGCGCCATGCGCCGTGTCAGGACCTCCTGCATCGCCGCGAAGTCGTCCTGCGCGGCCTCGCGGATCCCGAAGCGGCGGTAGTCGGACTTCTTCGGGGAGCCGCCCTCGAATACCACCATCGACGCGACCGTGTGCGTCTCGCCGAGGTTCGAGATGTCGAAGCACTCGATGCGCATCGGGATCTGCTCCAGGCCGAGCTCGCGCTGCAGCCCCTCGAGCGCCTCGATCCGCTGCACGCGCCGGTGCTCGGAGCGGAGCCGGTCCTGGTCGAGCGCGAGCCGCGCGTTTCTCTCGGCCAGCTCGAAGATGCGGCGCTTGTCGCCGCGCTCGGCGTGGCGGATCTCCACGGGTGCTCCGCGCTGGTCTGACAGCGCCTCCTCCAGCACGTCCGTGCGGCGCAGACCGCGCGGCACGATCACCTGAGGCGGGATGGCCGGAGACGTGGCGTAGTACTGGAGGACGAACTCCTCGGCCACCTCGGCCTCGTCGCGCCCCGCGGCGTTCTCCAGGTAGAAGCTCTGGCGGTCGGCCAGCACGCCGTCGCGCACCTGGAACACCTGGGCGTTCGCGTCCGTGCCCTCGGCCGCCACCGCCACGGCGTCGAGCGTGCCCACGGATTCGTTCGAGATGCGCTGCCGCTCGAGCAGGCTGCGCACCGCCTTGAGCCGGTTGCGCAGAAGCGCCGCCTGCTCGAACTCCTGGTCGGCGGCGGCCTGCTTCATCTCCTTCTCGAGGTCGCGCTCGATCTGGCGGTAGCGGCCCGAGAGGAAGGCGACGATCGACTCGACGCTGTGGCGGTACTCCTCCTTCGACACGTATCCCACGCAGGGCGCCTGGCAGCGCTTGATGAAGTAGTCGAGGCAGGGGCTGCCGCTTGCGCGCCCCGGCTCGGGGCCATCGCACGTGCGGAACTGGAACACCTTGCCGAGCAGATCGAGGGTCTCCCTGACTCGCTTGGCGTTGCTGAACGGGCCGAAGTAGGCGCGGCCGCGGCGATGCTTCTCGCGGGTGAAGTAGACGCGCGGAAAGTCCTCGTCCAGCGAGATCGCGATGTAGGGATAGGACTTGTCGTCGCGCAGCCGGACGTTGTAGCGGGGGCGGTACTGGCGGATGAAGGTCTGCTCGGCGAGCAGCGCCTCCGCCTCGGTCTGCGTGGCGATGAACTCGATGTTGTCGATCTCGTCGAGCAGGTCGGTGGAGCCGCGCGTGGAGGGGCTCGAGAAGTGCGACTGCACGCGCTTCTTCAGCGACTTCGCCTTGCCCACGTACAGCACCTTGCGGTTGCTGCCGCGGAAGAGGTACACGCCGGGGGCGTCCGGCAGCGCGCGCCGCTGGGCGCGGATGCGCTCCTCCCGATCCGTCGGTTGTGCGGTCTCTGTGGCCACCCCGTTCGAGGATACGGAGTGGGTTAGTCGGTGCGGTATGTGTCGAAGCTCACGGATTGGAATCGGGAAAGATCGCGTCTCACCTCGCGATGACCAACGCGGCAACAACGCGGTCGCCCGAGTGGTCCGTCTGGCGGCCCAGCCCGTTGACGATCGGAATCGAGGAGGAGTTCATGCTCGTCGATCCGAGCGACTGGTCCCTTGCCTTCCGCTCGGACGAGGTGCTCGCCACGTTGCCGGCCGAGCTGCGCGGCCGGGTGTCGCCCGAGACGCACGCCGCCGTGATGGAAACGCAGACGGGCGTGCATGTTCTTGTGGCGGACGCGGTGGCGGAGCTCGCGCAGCTTCGAGATGCGCTTGCGGAGGCGCTCTCCGCGCACGGCTTGCGACCGGCCGTGGCCGGCACCCACCCGGCCGCTGTGTGGAGCGAGACCACCGTGTCCGGTCAGCGGCGCTATCGCGAAGTGGCGGACTCGCTGCGCGTTCTGGCGCGCCGCGAGCCGACGCTGGCCACCCACATCCACGTGGGTGTGCCGACGGCCGGCGCCGCGGTTCGGCTGCAGAACGGCATGCGCAAGCACCTCCCGCTGCTGCTCGCGCTGTCGGCGAACTCTCCGTTCTGGCAGGGCAGGGAGACCGGCTTCTGCTCGACCCGCGTGAGCCTGTTCGACGCATTCCCCCGGACCGGCCCGCCGCGCTTGTTCGGCGGCTACGCGGACTGGGTCCAGGCGGTTGAGCGGTTGATCCGTTCGGGAGCGATCGCCGATCCCTCGTTTCTCTGGTGGGACATCCGCCTGCAGCCGCGATACGGCACCGTCGAGATCCGCATCATGGACGCGCAGACGACCGTGGATGACGTGGCCGCGCTTGCGGCGCTCGTGCAATCACTCGCGGCGCTCGAACTGGAGCGGGACGTTGCCCGCGCGGAAGGCCCCGCCGCGGAGGTGATCGAGGAGAACCGCTTTCTCGCGGCTCGCGATGGCATGAATGCACGCCTGATCGACCCCGAATCGGGCGGCCGGATCCCGGCCGCCCTGGAACTGGAGCGGACGCTCCGCGCCTGCGTCCCACATGCCGAGCACCTCGGTTGCGACGCCCAACTGGCCGCCGTGAGCTCGCTCGCAGTGGCCACCGGAGCGGCGCGTCAAATCGAAGACGCTCGGGAAGGCGACCTCCGTCGCGTCACCGAAGCTCTGAGCCGTGCGTACCTGGCGGAACACCGAGTACTCGTGGGAGCCGCCTAGGAGCCTCAGGCTGTCACGCCACAAGCCGCACCGTCAGCTCCGCCGGCCCCTGGCCGGCCCCGCCCAACAGGCCGAGGATCTTCGCGACGTAAGCCTGCGTCTCGGGGATCGCCGGGATGCAACCGCAGGCGGCCACCGGTGCCGGTCCCGCGTTGTAGGCGGCCAGGGCGAGCGCGACCGACGCGAAACGGCGAAGGAGGTCGCGCATCAGGTGCGCCTGGGCGTCAATGGACTGGGCTGGGTCGAACGGGTCCTTGATGCCGTACGCCCGCGCCGTGTCCGGCATGAACTGCGCGATGCCCTGCGCGCCGGCCCCGCTTTGCGCGAACGGGTTGAAATTCGACTCCGCGTACAGCTGCGCAGCCAGCAACGCGCCCGACACATTCCAGCGCTGGGCTGCCTCCGAAATGACCGCCTGCAGTGAGGGAGGCACGAAGGCGGGCAGGGACCTCAGGCGCGCGCCGTCGCCGAAGCCAACCGACGTCGTGCCCGCGTTCAGCGTGTAGCCGTAGTGCCACGGCTCCCACTCGTATCTCTTAATGAAGCCGAAGCGGCCCGCGTTGGCGGCCAGCCAGGCGTATGCGGAGGCGGGCCCGAGGTCGAGCTCGGTGCCGTAGCGGTGCAGGCTCTGGCCCGGCGGGGCCACCCACTTCGGATCGGGATGGGCGGCGAAGAGGCGCGCCTGCTCGGCGTCGGAGCGGTAGCCGCTGACGACCAGCAGCGTGATGTCGGCTTCCCTCCTGGCGGCGGCGGCCATTCGGTCGAAGGCGGGCGCCACGTCCGGGCGCATGCCCTGTCCTTGGCGATAGGCCAGCGGGCCGTTGTAGCCGCCGCCGCTGGCGTTGCCGTATGCGTCGCCGCCGATGGATGGAGTGAGCGCCGCTGTCGCTCTCGCGACGACGCGGAGCTTCCCGGGCTTGACCTTCCCGGGCGCGCTCACCTCCGCAAGGTCGGTGAGCGCGACGCTCACCCGCACGGGCGCGAACGACGTGGCGTCCGGGAACGTGACGTGCCCGGCCTCGAGCCTCGCGCCGTTTCGCTTCGCGCCGTCGACCGCAGCGGCGCGTCCAATGGCGAGGTACTGCGCCACCGAGAGGTGACGCGGGTTGGGAATCCCGTGGCGGAGCCGCGCCGGCTCGAACAGGCGTGGGTAGGCGTCGCGCATCGCACGGGCGGCGGAGATCGCCGCGAGGTCGGCGGCCCGCTGCTCGTGGCCACGCGCACCGAGGGCTTGGCCAAAGGCCCCGAGGACGAGCGCGCCGGTGACAAGCGCGGCCATCGCGCCGACGATCAGCACGAGCGCCTGGCCTGACTCGTCTCGCCTCAGGCGCACGCGGCCTCCTCGCACGCGTCGGCAATTTTCGAGATGGCGGCGCCGAATGCGCCGCGCGGCTCCCAGCCCGCCGCTGCCAGCCAGGCCGCGCTGCGGGAGTGCGGTAGCTCGGCGAACGCGCGCCCGTCCCAGCGCCCGGAGTCCGATGCGCGATTGACCACCGTGACGGGGTCGCGAAGCGTCTTCGCCGCCAGCTCCGCCAACGCGGGCTCGGCATCCCCAGGTACGACCAGGATCGTGAGGTCCGGTAGCAGTGAGGAAGCGGCGCCGGAAGGCGCGTCGATCACGACGGGGGCGACGCCAGCGAGCTCCGGCGATTCCTCGTTGACGATGCAGAGCCGGCCCACCGCGTCGGCCGCCGTGCCGATGCGACCCGCCAGCCGTGAGGCCGCGCGCACGGCAGGCGCTGGTCGCTCGTCTTCGCCGCGAGCGATCAGGATCGCGGCGCCGGAGGGGTCGCGGCGCGCAAGGGTGGCAGCCAGCGCGCGCGCCAGCGTGCTCGCGCCGGAGCCGGGCGCGATCCCGACCACAGCCACCACGGTCCGGGCCGCAACCGCCGAACCGACCGGAGTTTTGGGGCTCCTGGCCCCAAAACTCCGGTCGGTTCCAGCGTCCGGCCGCGGCGGGAACGTGGAAGAGCTGGGCGGATCGAGGAGCCATCCGGCCGCCTGTGACATCAGCATGCCCAGGCGGTTCACCGCGCGCTCCCCACCACGGCCGAGGCATGCACCGCCAGTCGCCGCCCCACCACCGCCAGCGGCGACGGGGGCCGCAGCGCCACCCGCACCACATCGCCATCGACCGCCACGCTCATCCGCGCACGTGACCAGCCGGGCAGAGCAGAACGCGCCGCCACCCGCGCATCCGCGCCGCCCGCAAGCGCCAAAGCGCCCGCCTCCGCCGCATCCCCCGCCAGCACCGCCGAGTAGCCGAGCGCCAGCAGCTGGAACACCACGAGCGCGAGCATCATCAGCAGCGGCACCGCCGCCACCACCTCCACGCTCGCCTGGCCGCGCGACGCCCTCACAGCCCCGCCGTTGCCGACACCCTTATTGCGCTGTTCCAGCCGGGAACCAGCAGCGGAACGGGCACGCGAACGCGCACACGTCCACCGCCGACCAACGACACCGACGCAGAGCGAGCCACGGTGCGAGCCGCCGCCCGCGCATCCCGCCCCACCGCCTCCGCCCGCGCACCCGCGCGCGCGGCATGCGCCGCCACCCAGGCCGCATGGCCGGCCAGCACCAGCTCCCACGCAAAGACGCACGCAAGCACCAGCGCCGGTATCGCCGCCACCAGCTCCACAGTCGCCTGACCGCGCTCGCTTCGCATGGCGGAACAAACTGCCGAGCGCCGCGTAACGGGACAAGACGCCCGCGTTACAACTCAGCTACGGGAAAGTAAAAAGCTCAGCTCATGCGGCGGGCCTGCGCCCACGACCAGAACACGCCGTACCCCGCCAAGGCCAGCAGTGCGATCCACACGACCTTCCCCGACGCGTCCCCGCCCTGCCACAGCTTCTGGTAGCCGGCAAAGGTGAGAAACGCCAGCCCGATGGACGCGTACAGCACAACCCGGTACAGCGTCTCCATCGAGTCGAGCGTCCAGCGGTTCTCCCGGTAGAGCTGCAGCAGGAAGAACCCGAGCGCGATCAGGAACGCCGCGCCCAGCACGGTGAGGATCACGCTCACCGTCGGCCCGCCGCCCGGCAGCAGCACGAGCGCCAGCGCTATCAGCGCGAGGATTGCGAAGTTCCGCAGAGCACGCACGGCAAACCCGAGGTTAGCCGCCGTCGTCGGAGCGCGACTCGGCGCAACGCGCCCGCGCCGCCTGGATCTCCTCCAGCGCGTCCTCGCGCGAGTACCACCCGTCCACGCGCACCTTCTTCTGCTCGAGGTCCTTGTAGACGGAGAAGAAGTGCTCGATCTCGTCACGCAGCTGCTTGGGCAGGTCCTCGAGCACGTTGAGCGTGTTCCACGCCGGGTCCTGCAGAGGCACGCAGAGGATCTTGTCGTCGATCCCCTTGTCGTCCTCCATCTTGAACAGCGCGATCGGCTTGACCGGAATCACGCAGCCCGGGAAGGTGGCCTCGGACACGCACACCATGGCGTCGAGCGGGTCGCCGTCGAGGGCGAGGGTGTCCGGGATGAAGCCGTAGTCGGTCGGATAGACCATCGACGAGAAGAGGAAGCGGTCGAGCTTGATCTCGCCCGTCCGCACGTCGTACTCGTACTTGTTCCGGCTGCCCTTGGGGATCTCGACGAAGCAGGTGAGGTCGCCCTCGTTCATGGCCCGCGAGGTTACCCGGTAAGGTTCCGCGCGATGCGACTTCGTGTGCTCGCCACAACCGCGCTGTTCACCATCGCCAGCCTCGTGTTCGCCGCCAGCGCGTTCGCGAGCGACAACGGGCAGGGCCTCTACGGCGAGACCAACGACAAGGTTGTGGCCTTCATCGGCCTCGGCCTGGTGGTGGGCTTCACGTTGTTCGTGATCCTCGCCAGCGCGCTGCAGGGCGCGCTCGACAGGCGCAAGGAAGAGAAGAAGGCCGCGCAGCGCCGGCAGCTCGCCGGCTGGTAGCTCCCGGTCGGCAGCGGCGCGATGGCCCGGGATCCGGTGACCTACGAGCGCGTCGGCGCCGCCGCTGTGCTCACGATCGACCGCCCGGAGCGCCGGAATGCGGTGGACGGACCCACGGCCGACATGCTCGCCGAGGGCTACCACCGCTTCGAGTCAGACGACGAGGCGCGCGTGCTCATCCTCACCGGCGCGGGCGGCATCTCGTTCTGCGCCGGCGCCGACCTCAAGGCGATCGATACCCTCGGGCCGCGCCTGGCCGCCTCCGGCGGACCCCTGGGCTTCACCCGTCGCATCGCGACCAAGCCCACCATCGCCGCCATCTCCGGATGGTGCCTTGCGGGCGGGCTCGAGCTGGCGCTGTGGTGCGACCTGCGGATCGCGGCCGAGGGCTCGGTGCTCGGCTTCCCTGAGCGCCGCTGGGGCGTGCCGCTCGTGGACGGCGGCACTCAGCGGCTGCCCCGCATCGTCGGCCTCGGCCGCGCGCTCGACATCATCCTCACCGGCCGGCTCGTGCCCGCCGACGAGGCGCGCGACATGGGGCTGATCACCGAGCTCGTGCCCGCCGGGCGGCATCTCGAGCGCGCGCTCGAGCTTGCGGAGGGACTCGCCTCCTTCCCGCAGGAGACCATGCTCGCGGACAGGCTCGCGGCCATCGAGGGAGTGGGCATGCCGTTCGAGCAGGGACTCGAGATGGAAGCCCGCAACGGTCTCGCCCTGCACGAGATCGCGCAGCGCGGCGCGGCCCGTTTCGCCGCCGGCGAGGGACGCGGCGGAGCGGGCGCCGGCGCCTAGAGACCCGGCGGGTGGCGCGCGACGAAGCCGGCGGTGGAGCGCATGGTGGGCTGCCAGCGGGTGCCCTTGGGACCGGTCAGCCCGCCGGTGTCGAAGCGCAATCCCGCGACGACCATGAAGGCGTGCCCCGCGTTCGCGTAGACGGTGATCCAGTGCCCCGGTCCCGCGGCGCCCCAGTGCTCGAAGGCGGTGGAGTCGAGTGGCGTGTTGAGCAGGCCTGCGCCCGCCAGGGCGAACGAGACGGAGCCCGAGCAGTCGTAGCCCGTGTCCGCCCACGCACCGTGGCCGCCGCCCCACTTGTATGGAGTGCGCGCGATGGCGTTGCCCGCCTGGATCACGGCGGCCACCACGCTCGGCGCCTCGAGCGGCGCCACCGCCGTGCCGTCCGCTTGCACGCCTGCGCTCTGCCCCACCGGTACGCCCGAGGCCGAGCGAAGGTCACGCTTGAAGGCGGCCAGCTCGCGCTCGATCTCGGCATCTGACGCCGCGCGCGCGTTGCTGCCCGACGATGTGCCGGTGTCGGCGGACGGGCTAGTGAAGCCGTCGGTGCCCACGCCCGCCACCCGCACCACCTGCGGATGCAGCTGCACGCTCGACTTGTCAACGCGCGCGCTCACCGGCCGGAGCTGCTGAGGGCTGAGGGCAGTGAGGTCGATCTCGCCGGCCGGCGCCGAGCTCTTGTGTGCGGCCGCCGCCCGACCGCCGCTCGAGCCTCCGCCGCCCGTCATGGCGAGCACGAGACCGATCCCGGCCGCGGCCACCACGATCATCACGCCCACCAGCACCGGCATGCGCGCGAACAGCGGAACCCGGCGCTCTGCGACCTTCACTCCATCCATGCTGTGAGTCACATCGCCCATTCGCACTCCCGACTTGAGCAGACTAGCTCCGAAGCTCCCCCGTCCGCGCCGCCAGCTCGAGCACCACGCCTTCTCGCAGGCCGCCGTTCCCGAGCTCGAGCTCGATGTCCAGCCTGCGCGACAGCTCGTGCATGATCGCGATCCCCGCCGGCATCAACCTCACCCGCTCCGGGTGCAGGTCGATGCGCGCTGCCACTTCCTCGCACGTGGAGCGTGACAGCAGCTCGAGCGAGCGCTCGAGCGCATAGCGGCTGAGCTCGCGGCCGACGATCCGGCGCACCGACGCCGCGCTGCCGCCCACCGCCAGCGCGCGGTCGGGGCGCGGCACGTCGAGCGGTTCGAGCACCTCGCTCACGTGCGCCGTGACCGCCGCGAGCTCGCGCCTGTCCGGAGGGTCGGCGTGGAAGTACACGTCCGCGAGGAGCCCCGACCCCAGCCTGAACGACTGGCTCCAGGAAACCCCCGAGGCCCGCGTGCCGAGAACGACCTCGGTGGACCAGCCGCCCACGTCCACCACCGCGATTCGCCCGTCAGCGGGGCCGGTGAGCGTGCCCACCACGCCGGCGAACGCCAGCCGCGCCTCCTCCTCGCCGGTGAGCACCCGCATCGGCACCCCGGCGGCGTGCTCCACAGCGGCCTCGAGCGCGGCCCGGTTGGGCGCGTCGCGCACCACCGCCGTGCCCACCACATCGATCGCGAGCACGCCCAGGTCGCGCGCGAGCTGAGCCTGCGCGGCCACCACCGCGGCGCACTCCGCGAGTTTGGGCGCTGACAGCTCCCCCTCCTCGAGCACGCACTTCCCGAGCCGCGTGAAAGCCCGCTGCGCCGCGAGTTCCCGCAGCCTGCCGTCCCTCAGCTCCGCCACCAGCAGGCGTGTGGTGTTGCTGCCGACGTCGATGCAGGCGTAGGCCAACGGCGCCCAGCTTGCCATAGTCCACGCCGTGACGGAATTAGCGATCGAGGTGAACGACCTCCGCAAGAGCTATGGCGAGCTCGAGGCTGTGCGCGGGGTGTCGTTTTCGGTCCAGCGTGGCGAGGTATTCGGGCTGCTCGGCCCCAACGGAGCCGGCAAGACCACCACGGTCGAGATCCTCGAGGGCTATCGCGAGCGGACCGCCGGCGACGTGGCCGTTCTGGGGTACGACCCGGCCGGCCGCGAACGCGGGCTGCGGGAGCGCGTGGGGATCGTGCTGCAGAGTTCCGGCTTCTACCCGCGCGCGACCGTGCGCGAGGCGGTGGAGCACTTCGGCGCCGCGTATCCGCGCCCGCGCGACGCTGACGAGACGATCGCGCTGGTGGGACTCCAGGGCAAGGAGAACGCGCGCGCCGGGCAGCTTTCGGGCGGCCAGCAGCGGCGGCTCGACCTGGCGCTCGCGCTCGTGGGCGATCCCGACCTGATCTTTCTCGACGAGCCCACCACCGGGTTCGATCCGGCCGCCCGCCGCGCCGCCTGGGACGTGATCCGCTCTCTCCGCGGGCTGGGCAAGACGATCCTCCTCACCACCCACTACCTGGACGAGGCGCAGGCGCTCTCCGACCGCGTGGCGATCGTGAAGGAGGGGCTGATCGTGGCCGAGGGGCCGCCCTCCGAGCTCACCAACCGCCCGCGCAGCTACCGCGTGAGCTTCCAGCAGAACGGCACGCGCGTGGAGATGGAGACGGAGGACCCCACCGAGCTGCTCCACAGGCTCACCGGCGATGCGCTCGAGCGCGGCGAGCGGCTCGAGGGGCTCAGCGTGAGCCGGCCC
This sequence comes from Thermoleophilaceae bacterium, assembly GCA_036378175.1. Classification (GTDB taxonomy): domain Bacteria; phylum Actinomycetota; class Thermoleophilia; order Solirubrobacterales; family Thermoleophilaceae; genus JAICJR01. Next base: position 1,802 of record DASUWY010000038.1, on the reverse strand, counting down.
ACGCTCGAGGAGGTCTACCTCGAGCTCACCGCCGAACAGGAGACCGAGGGCGAATGAGCACCGCGGCTCTCACCTGGAGGCAGTTCCGTTTCGAGCGAAAGATGTTCTGGCGCAATCCGAGCGCGGCCTTCTTCAACTTCACGCTTCCGTTCCTGTTCCTGATCATGATCGCGTCGGTGTTCGGGGCGGATCGGAAGGAGCTGAACATCCTGATCCCTGGCATCGCGGGCATGTCCGTGCTCGGCACGACGTTCACCGCTCTCACCTACACGTTCGTGTTCAACCGCGAGCAGGGGATCCTCAAGCGGATCCGCGGCACGCCGATGCCGCCGATCGCCTACTTCGGCGGCGTGATCGGGAGTGCGGTGGCGAACGCGATCGTGCAGGTGGCGCTGATCATCGTGATCGGGCACGTGTTCTACGACGTCTCGTGGCCGCACAACTACCTCGAGCTCGTGCTCTTCGTGGTGCTGGGCGTGGTGGCGTTCGGCTCGCTCGGGATCGCGTTCGCTCACGTGATCCCGAACTTCGACGCCGCCGCCGCCTACGTGAACGCGGTGTTCCTGCCGGTGATCTTCATCTCCGGCGTCTTCTACTCCACCAAGTCGCTGCCGCTCGTGTTCAAGGCCATCGCCGTATCGCTGCCGCTGAAGCATGTGATCGACGGGCTGCACGGCGCGATCGTCAGCGGCCAGGGACTGGGGCACAATCTCACCGCGCTCGCGGTGGTTTTTGGCTGGGCCGTCGTGGGCCTCTTCCTGACGGTCCGATACTTCCGCTGGGACTAGCCGGTGCGGCCGTCGAGCCGGATCTGCCAGGGCTCGATCCTGTCGATGCGGAGAAGCTCGCGCTCGTGCCACGGATCGGTCGCCAGCCGCTCGCGGATCGCCTCAGGCTCGGCGTCGAACACGAGCAGCACCGTGCTCCCGTCGCCGAGCGGGCCGCCGAGCACGATCAGGCCCGCGTCCACTAGCGCGTCCATGAACTCGGCATGCTCAGGCCACAGCTCCTGCCCCTCGAGCGGCTGCGTCTGATCCCACGCGGACCCATGCCCGATCGTGACTGCGTGCAGAACCGTCATCGCTTCGGCCAGCGTACGCCCCCAACGCGGGCGGCAAGGTAGACCAGCACCACGGCGATCAGCAGGCAAATCGCGATGGTGCCCACGCCGCCCACCTCCACGCCGTAGCCGGCCGCCACGATGGCCGTGATCAGCAGGAAGTACGCCGCGTAGATGCGGAGGAAGCGGACGAGGCCCCTGCCGAGGGTGCGCACGTCTAGAGCCTAAGCGCGGCGCCGTGCCGCTTGAGCCAGCGCTCGTGCTCGCGGTACTCGGGGCAGCGGGAGCCGAGCAGCCGCCAGAAGCGCTGCGAATGGTCGAGCACCTCGAGGTGAGCGACCTCGTGCTCCACCACGTAGTCCACGATCTCCTCCGGCGCGAGCAGCAGCCGCCAGTTGAAGCTCATCGACCCGTTGGACGAGCAGGACGCCCAGCGCGTGCGCTGCGCCCTGATCGTGAGCGTCGTGTACGACGTGCCGGCGCGGGCCACCGCGGCCTTCAACCGGTGCTCCACCTCCTGCCGGGCCTCGCGCCGGTACCAGCGCTCGAGCGCATCGCGAATCGGCTCCCTGCCGCGCCTGGCCACCTTGACGGTCAGGACGTCGCCGCGGCGGCGCACGTGCGGGCGGGTGCGGCCCGGCTCCACGCGCACGTCGAGGTCGAGCTGCTCGCCCAGGTACGGGACCTCGCCCCCGTCGCGCAGGTCGACGCACACGTCGCCGTCGAGCGCGGCGTCCTGATA
>DASUWY010000037.1 GCA_036378175.1 Thermoleophilaceae bacterium | reverse complement strand
GTGATCCGGCGGTAGCAAGTGGAAGCGCCGTCGCTCAACGGATAAAAGGTACTCCGGGGATAACAGGCTTATCGGGCCCAAGAGTCCACATCGACGGCCCGGTTTGGCACCTCGATGTCGGCTCGTCGCATCCTGGGGCTGAAGCAGGTCCCAAGGGTTGGGCTGTTCGCCCATTAAAGCGGTACGCGAGCTGGGTTCAGAACGTCGTGAGACAGTTCGGTCCCTATCTGCCGTGCGCGTTGGAGAGTTGAGAGGAGTCGTCCCTAGTACGAGAGGACCGGGACGAACGGACCTCTGGTGTATCTGTTGTCCTGCCAAGGGCACTGCAGGCTAGCTACGTCCGGACGGGATAACCGCTGAAGGCATCTAAGCGGGAAGCCCACCTCGAGATGAGTTCTCCCATCTCCTTGAGAGAGTAAGAGCCGTGGTAGACCACCACGTTGATAGGCCGACGGTGTAATCGCAGTAATGCGTTTAGCTGATCGGTACTAATGCTTCGAGGGCTTGACGGATTTTTGATACCCGTTGCTTGGCTACAACTGTGCAGTTTTGAGGGTCCGCCGAGGACTGGTCTCGTCAGTTTTCGGTGGTCATAGCGAGGGGGAAACACCTCTTCCCATTCCGAACAGAGCAGTTAAGCCCCTCAGCGCCGATGGTACTTGGCCCTCGCGGGCCTGGGAGAGTAGGTCGCCGCCGAGTTAATTCAGAACGAGCCGTCCTTCGGGGCGGCTCGTTTGCGTTACCGGCCTCGCTGGCCGAAACCGGCCGTACGCAGGGACTTTTGGGCCTCGCCGGCAGAAGGTGCCGGTTCCGGAGGTTTGGTGTGGCCGCGAGGCTGAGGTGGGGGATGCCACCCATGGCTCGGCGGCCGCCGGCGCATACACTGGCGGACATGTCCACTCTCGGGATAGTCCTGATCGTGATCGCGGCAGTTCTCCTGCTGCTCCTCGCGGGCGGTTTCGCGGGCGCGGCGCGCCGGCGCACTCACCACGGACACCATTACGACCGCCACCTGGCGGAAGCAGATCGTGCCCTCGAGCAGGCCCGCGCCGCGGATAAGGGCTGGGATCGTCCGGCGCTCGAGACCGCCGCACGCGAAGCACTCGCGGCCGAGAGGCCTGGGTGGGCCTACACCGACCTTTCGCTCGTCCTCGTGGACGACCGGCCGGGAGTAACCGAGGACCGCGCTCACTTCCTGGCGGGCGCTGATGATGGGCAAGAGGCCCGGGTGGTGCTCGCGCGGCGCGAGTCCGGCTGGGCGCTCGAGCGCGTCGAGTAGCCGTAACCAGTCGCCTACAGCCGTAACCAGTCGCCTATCTTCCGGGCGCGGTGGGTAGGTTCACGGGCGTGCGTGCGGAAGAGCTGATTCCGGGCTTCGAGCCTGAAAACGAGTTGGAGCGGCGGGTGACGGAGGATCCGGAGCTCCTCGAAGGGCTTGCCTGGGGCAGGCCGCGCAAGGCCCACCCGGAGGGCAGCATCGGCGCCCACGTGGCTGATCTCCTGGAACGCCTCGACGAGCGGCAATTCGATCCGGAGGAGCGCGCCAGGCTGCGCTTCATCACGTTGGTGCACGACTCCTTCAAGAACAAGGTGCAGGAGTGGCGGCCGCGCACCGGTGAGAACCACCATGCGATGCGCGCCAGGCGGTTCGCCGAGCGCTACACCGACGATGAGGTGCTGCTGACCACCATCGAGCTGCACGATCGGCCGTACGGGATCTGGCGGAAGATGCGCCGCACCGGCTGGCTCGACCGCCGGCGGCTGAAGGACCTGATGGAGCGGATCGACGATCCCGACCTCTTCCTCCACTTCGTCGAGCTCGACGGCTCGACGGAGGGCAAGAAGCCCGAGCCCGTTCAGTGGTTCCAGCAGCAGCTTCGAGCCTGGCGCCAAGCCGCCTGACGCGGAGACTCCGCTCTCGTCCCGCCAGCTGACCAGCGGCGGGCCGACGATCGTGTTGATCTGCTGGGCGCCTGGGCCACTCCCGATCGTGCCGTCGCATTCAGCGTCCCACGAGATCAATTTGGGGGCGTTGCCCGAGGTGAATTGGAGGCGTCGCGCCAGATCAACTGGGGGCGTCACGCGAGAACAACGGGGGGCGTCGCGCGAGATCAATGCGGCCTCGGCCGAACGTAATTGCGCCAGGAGTGGGAAATTCGCGCCTACGATCCGGGTCAGGACGAAACGAGGCGAGTGATGAAGGAGAGTCCATGGATCCCGCCGCCAACAACCTGTATCCCGTTCTGCGCTACCGCGACGCGCAGGCGGCCATCCGGTTCCTTTGCGACGCGTTCGGCTTCGAGCGCCATGCCGTGTACGAGGCTGAGGATGGAAGCGTGGAACATGCCCAGCTCGCATGCGGCAGCGGAATGGTGATGGTCAGCACCGAGAGCGACGACCGCACCTGGGGTCCCCACGCCGGGCAGGGCTGGACCTACGTGGTCGTGGACGATCCCGACGCCCACTGCGAGCGTGCGAAGGCTGCCGGCGCGACGATCATCCGTGAGCTCGAGGACCAGCACTACGGCTCGCGCGACTACTCCGCGCAGGATCCGGAGGGCAACGTCTGGAGCTTCGGCACCTACGACCCCGCCGTGGCGCCTGTGGAGGAGACGTCGGCCGCTTCGTGAGGCCGGCGGCTCCCCGTATGCCGTGAGCCCCATCAAGGCCGGCAACCTGGCGCTCCGCTTCCTGCTCGAGCTGTGTGTGCTGGCTGCGGTCGCGTACTGGGGATCGCGGGTGAGCACGAACCACGTTGTGAACGTCGTCGTGGCGATCCTCGCGCCGCTGCTCGTCGCGATCCTGTGGGGCGCCCTCCCGGCGCCAAACGCCGCCCGGCGCCTCGACCTCCCGGGCCGCTGGGCTCTCGAGCTCGTGGTGCTTGCGGGGGGAGTTGCCGCTCTCATAGCGGTGGGAGCGCCGCTGCTTGGTGCCGCGCTGGCAGTCGTGGTCATCGTCAACGCGATGCTGCTCCACCACTGGGGCCTCGATGACGGCAGCGCGGCGCTAGCAGAGCGCCGCGGTTGAGCTCAGCCCTCCCATAAGCACGGCTGCGGGCGCGGCTCTACGGAGCCTGCCCGCGCGCGACGGCGCGGCCCCGTGGCGCCTTCGGCTGCCCGTGCGCCCCTTGCTCCGGAGCACACGGGCGGCCTTGACGCGAGTTCCGCTGCATTTGCCGCCTCCAACGCCAGACGGCCCGCGGGGGTAACGGGCCTGAACTGCGCTCGCGCGCGGGGAAGCTGCGAGCGCGGGGTGGGGGGCGAGTCTTCGCGGAACCATTCGCTCCGCAGTCCCTCGTCCTCGAACCAGGCAAGTTCCTCCCAGCCTGACTCGAGCCGAACCTCTCCGAGAGTGGCGAACTCCACAGCTGCGTCGAGCGCGCGGAGTAGAGGACGCGGGATGCGGGAGGCGGGGAACATGTGTTCGGAAAGGTACGGAGGGGGTCGGACGGAAAAAATTCCGCCCGCTGCCCGCCGGTACGCTCAGGCGCGAGATGGCCGAGCGCTACGTCCACCGCCTGCGGGTCCCGTACCGGGATTGCGACCAGCAGGGCGTCGTCTTCAACGCGCACTACTTCTCGTACTTCGACGACACCCTCACCGAGGCGTTCCGGCATCTGGTGATGCCGTACAACGAGATGATCGAGTCCGGCGTCGACCTGGTGGTGGCCGAGGCCAGCGCCCGCTACCGCGCCGGCGCCCGTTTCGACGATGAGATCGAGCTGCACTGGTGGCTCACCCGGCTCGGCAACACGGCCATGACCACCCGCATCGACGTCATGCGCCGAGAGGAGCTGCTCGTGGAGGGCGAGCTACGCCACGTGTTCGTGGATGCAGGTACGACGAACAAGCGGGAAATCCCGGATGGTGTCCGCGCGAAGCTGGAGCCGTATCTGGCAGGCGAAGGGAGTGTTGGCGATGGCGTGTGATCCCCTCAGGTTCGGCAGGGTGGACGCGTCGAAATGGTCGGCCGCGAAGGAGATGCTCAGCAGCGAGTACGGGATCAGCATCGATACGGAGCGCGGGGAGCAGGCGCACCGCGGCTTCACCCTTGCATGGACCTATGAGCCCTCGGCACAGACGCTCGAGATCCAATGCCGTGCGAAGCCCTTCCTCATCCCGTGCGGCGTGGTAAACAGCCGGATCGACAGCCTGGCGGAGAGGTGTGGGATCGACCGCGCCTAGACGGTCGAGCCGAGCGACGTCCAGATGTCGATCTTCGTGCGCGTCCGGGAGATCACCTCGTCGGTGAACTCGGACGTGGTGGAGTGGCCGCCGAGGTCGGGTGTCCGCACTCCCGTGGCCGTGGCCTCGAGCACCGACTCGTAGATCGCACGCGATGCCAGGTCAGCCGAGCGATTGCCGGCCTGGCCGACGTAATGCAACACGGCCGCGCCGGCCATGATCATCCCCATCGGGTTGGCGATGTTCTTGCCGAGCAGCGCCGGCGCCGTGCCGTGCGGCGCCTCGGACATGACGACACACGTCTCGTACTCGTCGTCGAACGACAGCAGCACAGATTCGGCTCCTGCGATCGAGCCGAACAGCGGCAGGACGAAGTCGGACAGGCAGTCTCCGTCGCGGTTCAGAGTGGGAATCACGAGCGGCGCGTCGGCCGCCCCCGACACGAGCCCCGCGTAGGTCGCGTCGATCAGCACCGGCTGGTACGGCACCTCAGGATGCCGCTCGGACGCGTCGTCGAGCTCCTCCTTCAGCATGCCCTCGTACACGGGCGACACCGTCCACTTGGGACCTCCGTACACCCGTCCGTGGATCTTCTTGGCGGTGCGGAAGCTGTATTCGGCCACCGCGCGGCAGACGCTCCGCGAGATTCGCTCGGTGCGGAACGCGATCTCGTCGCCGTTCTCGTCGGTGCGCCACTGCTCCGCGCCGTAGGCGTCGCCCACCGCCATACGGACGACCGAGATCGGGTAGTGGACGCCGGCGATCGGGGTGACGCCGGGAATCCTGCGGCCGGTGCGGATGATCACCTTGCCGTCGATCTCCTCGCGCAGGATGCGGTTGGGGCTTCCCACGTCGTCCCTGCCCTCGGGGGTGATCGTGGCGGCCTTGATCCCGTAGCCGGCCTCGTGCATCGCGCGCGCGGCGGCGTGCACCACGTCGTTGTTCGTGGCCCGCCGGTTGTCGAGCGACAGGTCGTAGTGCTCGAGCTCCACGTCCACCTGCGTCACGTTCGGATCGAGCACGCGTATGGATTGCTCGAGCAGCTCCTGGCCGGTCTCGTCGCCCTCGAGCACGATAATTCGCGCGTCAGCCATCGATTTTGGACTCTACCCAGCACAACTCATGAGCGAACTGACGTGCACCTGGTGCGGTACGGCGGTCGAGCCGGAGGACGGCTACCGCCTGGCGGAGCCGGCGGGCGCGCGCCGCGCGGTGTTCTGCCGGCTCGAGCACGTGGTGCCGTGGGCGATCCAGGGGCCGAAGTGGGAGGCGGGGGAGGTCCAGGAGCCCGCCGGCATCGAGGACTCGCTGGACCGCTGCGCCCAATGCGAGGCGCCGCTCGATGAGAAACGCGTCCTGCTCGTGCGCCACCGCGGGGAGCACCGCATCCCTGACGCCTTCTGCTCGGTGGACCACGCTGCGGAGTGGGCGAAGGCCGGTGGGCGCTGGCGCTAGCTCAGGGCGTGAGTGCGCCCCTAAGGGCAGTCTCACGTAGCTGCTGAAAGGAACCGGCGCGGGCGCGCGTCTGACCCAGGTGGGGAGCGTGTCGCCTCCCACCGCGTTCGCTCCGCGTCCTATTCCCGATTCGAGGGAGTTGCCATGAGCAACCGACCCCATGCTCAGGCATGTCGCCGCCGCGTCCCGCTGGTGACGGCCGCCGTGATCGTCGCGTGTGCCCTGTTACCCGCCTTCGCCCAGGCGGGCGGGCCCACGCAGTACCGGCAGGAGAACCTGGTGTCCAACATCCCCGGGCTGGCGGACCTGACGGATCCCAACCTCCAGAACCCGTGGGGCATGGCCGCCGGCCCCAGCACCCCGCTGTGGGTGGCCGACAACGGCGCCGATGTGGCCACGCTCTATACGGGCGGGCTGAAGCACAAGCCCGTGGCCGCGGTTCCACTGGTGGTGAACATCCCCGGCGGCGCGCCCACCGGGCAGGTGTTCAACCCCACCAGCGGCTTCGTGGTGAAGTCCGGCACGTCGTCGGCACCGGCCACGTTCATCTTCGCCTCGGAGAACGGCGACATCACCGGCTGGAACCGAAACGTCCCGCCCCCGGCGCCGTCGACCCAGGCGCAGCCCGAGGTCCAGACGCCGAACGCGGTCTACAAGGGGTTGGCGATGGCAAGCAGTGGCGGCAAGACGTTCCTGTACGCCACGGACTTCCACGACAACCGCATCGACGTGTTCGACTCGAATTTCAAGCCCGCCACGCTGTCCGGGAACTTCACCGATCCCGGACTGCCAACCGGCTTCGCTCCCTTCGGGATCCAGGCCTTCGGCAATCAGCTCTACGTGACGTACGCGATGCAGGACGCGGACGCGCACGACGACGTGCGCGGGCTCGGCAACGGGTTCGTGGACGTGTTCACCTCCAGCGGGCACATGGTCAAGCGCCTCATCACCCGTGGAGCGCTCGACTCCCCGTGGGGCATGGTCATCGCACCAAGTCACTTCGGGACGCTGAGCCACGACCTGCTGGTGGGCAATTTCGGCAACGGGCTCATCAATGCGTATGACCCGACCACGGGCAGCTTCAGAGGAACGCTGCTCGGGACGAACGGGCAGCCGCTCCGCAACGATGGGCTGTGGGGGCTGCGCTTCGGCAACGGGGTGACAGGCAGCACGCGCACCCTGCTCTTCACCGCAGGCATCGACGGCGAGGACGACGGGCTCTTCGGAGAGATCCAGGCCGGCCACTGAACAATGGACCGCGGGGTCGCCCAGCGCGGCCCCGCGCGTCCGCCGGATTAGCGGCGCTCGAGGATCACGAGCGGGATCTTCCGCTCGGTGCGCTTCTGGTACTCCGCGTAGCCGCCGTAGTTGTCCACCACCCGCGGCCACAGTCGCTCGCGCTCCTGCGGAGTGGCCACGCGCGCGCGCACCGGCCGGTGCTCACGGCCGATCTGCACGACCGTGTCGGGATTCGCCTTCAGGTTGTGGAACCAGGCCGGGTTCTGCGGGTGGCCGCCCTTGGACGCCACGAGCACGAGATCGTCCCCGTCGCCCTTCGTGTAGGTGAGCGGGCTCACCCGCTTCTGGCCGCTCTTCGCGCCCACGTGCGTGAGCAGCAGCGTGGGCGGCACTCCCGGCACGCGGTGGCCGATCAGCCCGCCGCTTGCCCTGTAGATGAGGGTGTGGCCCCCCATCACCCGGCGGATCAGCGGCCAGGAGCGGTCGCCCAGCCGGCGCACCCCCTCACTTACGCTCACGCCGCGGCGTCCTCGCGCGGCCCGAGGCCGAGCACGTCCGCGCGCTCCTCCATCGCGGCGATCACCTTTGCGATGTGCTCGTCGAAGTCCACGCCAAGCTCCTCGGCCCCCTGGCGCACCTCGTCCCTGTTCACACCCGCGGCGAACGACGGCTGCTTGAGCTTCTTCTTCACGGACTTCGGCGTCAGCCCGACTATGCCCGTGGGGCGCACCATCGCGCAGGCGGCGATGAAGCCGGACAGCTCGTCCACCGCGAAGAGCGTCTTTGCCAGCCGCGTTTCACGTGGCACGCCCAGGAACGTGGCGTGGCCGGCCACGGCGGTGACCAGCTCCTCCGGGTAGCCGCGCTCCTCGAGCTCCTTCAGCGCGATCCGCGGGTGCCCGGTTTCGAGGTCCGGGTAGCGCTCGTAGTCGAGGTCATGCAGGATCCCGGTGGCGGCCCACAGCTCCTCGTCCTCGCCGTATTCCCGCGCGTAGGCCACCATCGCGGCCTCCACGCCAAGCACGTGCTTGCGCAGCGAGTCCGACTCGGTCCATTCGCAGAAGAGCTCCCACGCCTGGTCGCGCGATACGTCCATGGGCGAGGAAACTACCTCAAAGCCGCGAAAACTCAGGTGGAATGGCCTTCGATACCCTTGCCCCTCCGCTCGCGTCCCCGAAGCACGCTGTAAACCGCATGGAGAAGTTCGTAATCGAAGGCGGCCACCCGCTGTCGGGCACGATCGTGCCGGCGGGCAACAAGAACGCCGCGCTGCCAGCACTCGCAGCCTGCCTCCTCACCGAGGAGGACGTGGTGCTGCGCAACATCCCGCGCATCAAGGACGTGGAGGCGATGGTGGGCCTCCTCGATGGCATCGGCGTGCGGGTGGAGTGGCGCGAGGACAACGTGGTGGCGCTGAACGCCGCGGATGTGCGCCCGCACGACGTGGACCCGGAGCTCTCCGAGCTGATTCGCGCCTCGTTCCTGCTCGCCGGGCCGCTGCTCGCTCGCTTCGGCAGCGCGGACATGCCTCCGCCGGGCGGCGACGTGATCGGCCGCCGCCGGCTGGACCCGCACCTGGACGCCTTCCTCTCGCTCGGGGCGGACATCGAGCTATCCCGCGGCAGCTACCGCCTGCGCGCGCCGGGCGGGCTCAAGCCCTGTGACTTCTTCCTCGACGAGCCGTCGGTGATGGCGACCGAGAACGCGTTGATGGCTGCCGCGCTCACTCCCGGTTCGACGGTGATTCACAACGCGGCATCCGAGCCGCATGTGCAGGATCTGGCGCGCATCCTGCTCCAGATGGGCGCGCGGGTGGAGGGCATCGGCTCGAACGTGATGATCGTCCACGGCCGGGACCGGCTCGGCGGCGCGGATTACACGATCGGCCCGGACTACATCGAGGTGGCGAGCTTCGCCGCGCTCGCGGCCGTGACCGGCGGCGAACTGCGGGTGAAGGACGTGGTGCACGAGGACCTCCGGATGACCGCGATGGTGTTCGGCCGCCTGGGCTGCCGGCTCGAGGCGGACGGCAACGACCTGGTGGTTCCGCCGGGGCAGGATCTGCGCATCCGCGACGACGTGGGCGACGCCACCGCCAAGGTCGAGGACGGACCGTGGCCCGCCTTCCCCGCCGACCTCACGAGCATCGCTCTCGCGCTCGCCACGCAGTCGGACGGCATGGTGATGATCCACGAGAAGATGTTCGAGAACCGCCTCTTCTTCGTGGACAAGCTGATCAACATGGGGGCTCGGGTGATCCTGTGCGACCCGCACCGCGCGGTCGTAGCTGGCCCGAGGCGTCTTCACGGCGAGCGCATGGAGAGCCCCGACATCCGCGCCGGCATGGCTCTGCTCATCGCGGCGCTGTGCGCAGAGGGAACGTCCGAGATCGGCAACGTTCGCCAGATCGACCGCGGCTACGAGCGGATCGACGAGCGCCTGCGGGCGCTGGGCGCGCGCATCGAGCGCGTGGCCGTGGAGCGGGTGCCCGCGTAGGCTCCCCTGCCTGACCACCGGGGCCTCAACATGATCCATCCGATTCCGCCCGGCACGCGCGACGTGCTGCCGGAGGAGATGCGCGAGCTGCGCGAGCTCACCGAGACGCTGCGCGCGCGCTTCGACGCCGCCGGCTACGGCGAGATCTCCACGCCCACGATGGAGTACGAGGACGTGCTGCGCCGTGGCGACGAGCGCGCTGCCGGCGCGGGCTATCGCCTGTTCGACGAGCACGGCCAGGTGCTCGTGCTGCGGCCGGACATGACCATTCCGATAGCGCGCGTGGTCGGCACCCGCTACATGGACGAGGAGCCGCCGTTCAGGCTCTGCTACTTCGGAAACGCATACCGGGAGGTGGATCGCCGCAGCGGCCAGGCGCACGAGTTCCTCCAGACGGGCGTCGAGCTGATCGGCATGCCCGAGCCGCAGGGGGACGCCGAGGTGGCCGGACTCGTGATCGAGGCGCTCACCGAAGCCGGACTCACGCGCCACCGGCTCGGCCTCGGCGACGGCTCGCTGTACCGCACCCTGCTCGCCGAGCTGGAGGTGCCGGAGGAGGAGCGCATGCCGCTGCTGGAGGCGCTCTCGCGGCGCGATCTGGTGGACGTGCAGATCGGCGTGGACCGTCTCGGCCTCGCGAGCTCCGCGAGTGAGCTCCTCACCCGGCTGCCCACGCTGCGCGGCGGCCCGGAGGTGCTCGACCTGGGCAGGGACGAGCCGGTGTCGCCCGCCGTGGAGAACCTGCGCGCCTGTTACGAGCTGCTCGCCGAGCGCGGGGTGGCGGACCGCGTGATCTTCGACCTGGGCCTGGTGCGGGAGCTCGGCTACTACACCGGCGCGGTGTTCGAGGTATACGACCCGGCGGTGGGCTTCGCGCTTGGCGGCGGCGGCCGCTACGACGACCTGCTCGGGCGCTTCGGTCGCGATCTCCCGGCCTGCGGCCTGGCGCTCGACGTGCAGCGTGTGCACGTAGCGCTCACCGCCGAGGAGAGGGAGGGCTCGTGAAGATCGCCGTTCCGCGCGGTGCGCTCTTCCGTGAGACGCTCGACCTGCTCGACGCGCTCGGGATAGACACCTCAGAGGTGCGCTCGAACGACCGCAAGCTGGTGTTCCCCGACGTGGGCATCGTGACCATGCGCCCGTCCGACGTGCCGACCTACGTGGAGCACGGCGCGGCGGACATCGGCATCACGGGCAAGGACGTGTTGCTCGAGCAGACGGGGCGCGAGGTGTACGAGCTGCTCGACCTCGGCTACGGCTACTGCCGCATGGTCGTGGCCGAGCGCGAGGGGGCGAATGCGATGGAGGAGTCGCTCCGGCGGCTCGGCGCTGTGCGGGTGGCCACCAAGTACCCGCGCATCGCCGCTCGCCACTTCGCCGATACCGGGCGCCAGGTGGAGATCGTGGAGGTGAAGGGCTCGGTGGAGATCGCGCCGCTCACCGGACTCGTGGACGGGATCGTGGATCTCACGGCCACCGGCACGACGCTGGCCGAGAACCATCTCGTGGAGCGCGAGGAGATCTGCGAGTGCACGGCACGGCTGATCGCGAACCCGGTGGCGCACAAGCTGAAGGCGAGGGAGATCGACGACCTGATTGAGCGCATCCGCGCGGTGGCGGCGTGACGCGTTTCGGCGCGGAGGTGTCCGCGGCCGAGCTGCGGGCTTTGACGCCGCCGCCGCCGGACGTGGAGGTGGACGTGCGGGCGATCATCGATGCCGTGCGGGAGCGCGGCGATGCCGCGGTGCGCGAGCTGGGCGCCCGCTTCGACGGCGTGGAGCCTCAGGAGCTGCGCGTGCCGCTCGAGGAGCTCGATGCGGCGGCGCGGCAGCTCGATCCAGCCGTGCTCGAGGCGCTCGGAATCGCGGTGGCAAACGTGACCGCCGTGGCGGAGTCACAGTTGCGCGACCCGGTGGAGGTGAATCTGCCGCAGGGCCAGCGGGTGGAGATAGTGGAGGTGCCGGTTCGGCGCGCGGCTGCGTACGTGCCGGGCGGCCGCGCGGCCTATCCGTCCACCGTGGTGATGTGCTCCGCCACCGCGCGCGCCGCGGGCGTGGAGGAGCTGGCGGTGTGCGCGCCACCGGGGCCGGACGGCCACGTACACCCGGCGATCCTCGCGGCCTGCTCGCTCTGCGGGGTGAGCGAGGTGTACGCGATGGGAGGCGCCCAGGCGGTGGCCGCCCTTGCGCTGGGCACTGAATCGGTGGCGGCGGTGGACGTGATCGTCGGCCCGGGCAACCGCTACGTGCAGGAGGCCAAGCGCCAGCTGGTGGGCGTCGTGGGCATCGACAGCGTGGCCGGGCCCAGCGAGCTCGTGGTGGTGGCGAGCGCCGGCGCCGATCCAGAGCTCGTCGCGGCCGACCTGCGGGCACAGGCGGAGCACGGTCCGGACAGCCTGGTGGTGGCGATCTCGCCGGAGGAGGAGCTGCTCGGCGCGCTCGAGGCGGCGCTCGGGGACACACAGGCGGCCCTCGTTCAGGCGCGCGACCTGCCGGCCGCGCTCGCGCTGGCCGAGGAGCTCGCCCCGGAACATCTCCAGCTGATGGGCCCGGACGCCGAGGCGCTGGCCGGGGCCGTGCGCTTCGCGGGCTGCCTCTTCGTGGGCAGGGACGCGGGCACGGCGTTCGGTGACTACGTGGCCGGCTCGAACCACGTGCTGCCCACCGGCGGCGCCGCCCGGTACGCCAGCGCGCTCGGGGTGAGCACCTTCCGCAGGCGGATGTCGCGGGTATCCTTGCCGCCCGGCGCGGCCGCGCGCCTTGCGCCCGCGGGCGCCGCGCTGGCGCGTGCCGAGGGGTTTCCCAGGCACGCCGAGTCAATGGAGCGCCGCGCGTGAGCCGCACCTCCCACATCTCCCGCAAGACGAACGAGACGGACGTGAATCTGTCGCTGTCGCTCGACGGCGCGGGCGAGGGCACGCGCACCACCGGCGTGGGGTTCTTCGACCACCTGCTCGACGCGGTGGCGCGGCATGGGGGCCTGGACCTCGACGTGAACGTGGAGGGCGACCTCGAGACGGGACCGCACCACACCGTGGAGGACACGGGCATCGCGTTGGGGCGGGCGATCGACGAGGCGCTAGGGGACAGATCCGGCATCACGCGCTTCGGCCACGCCGTCGTGCCGATGGACGAGGCTCGCGCGAGCGCCGCGATCGACATCTCAGGACGCCCGTTCCTCCTCTTCGACGCCGAGCTCCCGCCGGTGGCGATCGCCGACTTCGACAGCGACCTCGCCGAGGAGTTCTTCCGCGCGCTGGCGAACAACGCGAAGCTCACCCTCCACGTGCGGGTGGAGGCCGGCACGAACGCGCACCACATGGTGGAGGCCGCCTTCAAGGCGGTCGCACGCGCGCTCCGCCAGGCGGTGGCGATCGACCCGAACGCCAGCGGCATCCCTTCCACGAAGGGGCTCCTGTGATCGCGATCCTCGACTACGGGATGGGCAACCTGCGCTCGGTGGAGAAGGCGTTCGAGCACGTGGGCGCCGGGGCGCTGATCACGAACGACCACGCGCGCGTGCGCGAGGCGGACGGCATCGTGCTGCCCGGCGTGGGCGCGTTTCCGAAGGCCATGAGCGCCATCCGTGAGCTCGGGCTCGACGAGCTGATGGCCGAGCGGGTGGACGCCGGCGTGCCCACGCTCGGGATCTGCCTCGGGATGCAGCTCCTGTTCGAGCGCAGCAGCGAGCTGGGCGGCGCCGACGGGCTCGGGTTGCTGGCCGGGGAGGTGGCGCCGCTGGACGCACCCGGATTGAAGATCCCGCAGATCGGCTGGAACGCGATCTCGTGGCGGCGCGCGTCGCGGCTCTGCGGCGGCCTCCCGGACCCGTGCGCGTTCTACCACGTGCACTCGTTCGCGCCGCGTCCGGCCGATCCCGTGGATGCGCTGGCCACCGCCGATTACGGAGGCGAGTTCGTCACTGCCGTGGAGCGCGAGCCGGTGTACGGCGTCCAGTTCCACCCCGAGAAGTCCGGCCCCCACGGCCTGCAGCTGCTCGGCAACTTCGCGGCGATCTGCGAAGCGGACGATCTGCGCCACGCCGCATGATCCTCCTGCCTGCGATCGACATCCGCGGCGGGCGCGCGGTGCGCCTCCAGCGCGGCGACTTCGACAAGGAGACCGTGTACGTGGACGACCCGCTCGAGGCCGCGCGCTCCTTCGTGGAGGCGGGGGCGGGCTTCCTGCACGTGGTGGACCTCGACGGCGCGCGCGAGGGCAGGCCCGTGAACCTCGAGCACCTGCGGCGGATCACGAGCGAGCTTGGCGTGGCGGTGCAGTACGGCGGCGGCCTGCGCGACCTCGGCGCGGTGCGCTCCGCGCTCGCCGCGGGAGCCGAGCGCGTGGTGGTGGGCACGGCGGCCTACTCGGACGTGGACTTCGTCGATCAGCTCCTCGAGACATGGGACACGCGCGTGGTGATCGCTGTGGACGTGCGCGGCGGGCACGTGTCCGTGGCCGGCTGGACCAAGGCCACCCAGATGCTCCCCGAGGACATCATCACGCGGCTCCAGCGGCGCGGCGTGAAGCAGTTCATGTACACGAACGTGGACCGCGACGGCACGCTCGAGGGCCCGGACCTCGACGAGGTGAAGCGCATCTCCGGCACCGTGCGCGGCCGCTTTCTCTACTCCGGCGGGATCAGTTCGGTCGACGATCTCCGGGCACTCGCGGCTCTCCGCCTCGTGAACCTTGCGGGAGTTGTCTCGGGCAAGGCGCTCTACGAGCAGAAGTTCACGGTGCAGGAGGCTCAGGCAGCGCTCCGCGACGACTGACGCGTAACGCCGCTCGGGTTCGCGGGACCGATGCGTCACTGGTCCCGACGTCTGGAGAAGCAATGACGAGCACCGTGGCCGCCGGCTACACCCTGGACTCCGCCTGGCACGCCGAGCGCGAGCGCCTCAGCTCGATCACGAGCCTGTACGACCCGCAGACGATGCGGTGCGCTGATCGTCTCGGCCTGAGCGAGGCCTGGCGCTGCCTCGACGTGGGCGCCGGCACGGGCAGCGTGGCCGAGCTGCTCGCGGAGCGGGTGGGGGAGAGCGGACGGGTGCTCGCCGTGGACGTGGACGTGCGCTTCCTCGAGCCGCTGACGCGGCCTCCGCTCGAGGTGTTGCGGGCGGACGTGCGCTCAGGCGAACTGCCCGGTGGGTTCGACCTCGTGCATGCGCGACTCGTGCTCGAGCACCTCCCGGAGCGGGAGGCGGTGCTCGACTCGATGGTGCGCGCCACGGCGCCGGGCGGCTGGGTGCTCGTTGAGGACTTCGACTGGTCGACGGCGGTGGCCGTCGATCCGCCGAGCGGCCTGCACGAGAAGGTCGTGCACGCGATCAGGACGTTCTTCTCGCTGCACGGCTATGACGCTCAGCTCGGACGGCGCCTCCCGCGGCTTCTTCAAGCCGCGGGCCTCGTCGATGTCGCCGCCGACAGCGTCTCGGTCCAGGTGCAGGCGAATCGCGAGCGCGGCGTGCCGCAGTGGGAGCTGCTGGTGGAGCAGCTGGCGCCCGGGATGATCGCGGCGGACCTGCTCGACGAACAGGATGTCGCCGCCTTCCACGCCCTCTGGCACGACGGCGACACCGTGAGCTTCGCCCCGCTCATGGTGAGCGCGTGGGGGAGGAAGCCGTAACCTCCGGTCCGTGCTGCTCAAGCGCGTGATCCCCTGCCTCGACGTGGACAAAGGCCGCGTGGTGAAGGGCACCAACTTCGTGAATCTCCGCGACGCGGGCGACCCGGTGGAGCTTGCCGTGCGCTATCAGGACGAGGGCGCGGACGAGATCGTGTTCCTCGACATCACTGCCTCGCACGAGAAGCGCGAGACGATCGTGGAGCTGGCGCGCCGGACCGCGGACGACGTGTTCATACCGTTCACCATCGGCGGCGGCGTGCGCTCCGTGGAGGACGCTCAGGCCGTGCTCGATGCGGGGGCCGACAAGGTGTCAGTGAACTCCGCTGCCGTCGAGCGCCCGGAGCTGATCGGCGAGCTGGCGGAGGTCTTCGGCGCCCAGTGCGTGGTGCTCGCGGTGGACGCGCGGGCCCGTGAGGGCGGTTCGGGCTGGGAGGTGTTCGTGCACGGCGGCCGCACGCCCACGGGACTCGACGCGATCGACTGGATCCGCCGCGGGGTGGAGCTGGGCGCCGGCGAGATCCTGCTCACCAGCATGGATCGCGACGGCACCGAGGACGGCTATGACCTTGCGCTCACACGCGCGGCGTCCGAGGCGGTGGACGTTCCGGTGATCGCCAGCGGTGGCGCCGGCAACCTCGATCACCTCGTGGAGGCGGTGGAGGACGGTGGCGCGGATGCGGTGCTGTGCGCGTCGATCTTCCACTACGGCCAGCACACCGTCCGCGAGGCCAAGGAGCGCATGCGGGCCGACGGGATCCCCGTTCGCCTGTAGCTATCAGACGGCTAACAGCACCGCTGGCGGTGTGGCGTGAGATGGCGCACCAACCAGCGCTTCACGATCGTCAGGCACTAGCCGCGCCGGCTCCGCCCGCCGCCGCGGCCTCGCGGTTCCAGAGTGCGATAGCCACGAACCCGATGAACGCCTGCAGGGTCACGGACAGCTCGTCCGGAAGGTCGCAGCTCACCGTGCGGCGCCTGCGGCTGATCGTGCCGAGTGCCCGGCCCTCCGCGCGGAGCTCATAGCCGGATCGCCACTTGGATGGTCGTACGAGCGCGTAATCGGAGCCGTCCGACGACACCCGCCACTGCCCGTGTGCGCGCTCGGCAAGCGCCACCTGTGCGTCGTCGGCGCTGAGCACGAAGCGCTTGCGGCCGTCGCGGCGAAACGCGTAGGCCTGCCCGTCGAAGTACGCGCTCGCGCCCTCGCGCCCGAAGCGCCCCGCCCAGGAGGTGAGCGCGCCATCCGAGTCGGTGACGGCGTAGCGGGGCTTGAAGAACTTGATGCGCCGGATCTGAACCACGGATCGCTCTGCGCCGCACCTTAGAGTCCAGGAGGTGGCGCAAGCGACCGAACTCGTGGCGCGTGTTCGCGGCCTGACAGGCATGGATCGGCTGCTCCCGGCCCTCGAGGGGCTGCCTCCGGCATTCCTCGTGGGCGGCGCGGTGCGAGACCTGCTGCTCGGGCGGCTCACCGTGGACATCGACCTCGCGATCGAGGGTGACGCTCGCGCGGTGGCTCGAGCGCTGGCCGAGCGGATGGGCGGCGAGGCCCGGGAGCACGAGCGCTTCGGCACCGCCACGGTGCGGGCCGACGACCTGACGGTGGACCTCGCAACCGCTCGGCGCGAGACCTACAGCGAGCCGGGCGCGCTGCCCGACGTGCAACCGGCCGGACTCGCGGAGGATCTCGGACGGCGCGACTTCACGATCAACGCAATGGCGATCGATCTGAACGGCGAGGACGTTGGCGCGCTCGAGGACCCCCATGGCGGACGGAGCGATCTCGACTCCGGCGTCATCCGGGTACTCCACGGCGAGAGCTTCATCGACGATCCCACGCGGCTGCTGCGCGCGCTCCGCTACGAGGCTCGCTTCGGGTTCCGCATGGACGAGCAGACTGAGCGGCTGGCGCGGGAGGCCGCGGCCGGACCGGGCTTCGCCACCGTCTCGGGTGCGCGCGTGCGGGACGAGCTGCTCGACCTCCTGCGCGAGGACGAGGCGCCCGCCGCGGTGGCGCGAATGCACGAGCTGAGCCTCGATCGCGCGCTCGACCCGTCGCTCGAGGCGGATCCCGAGCTCGTGGCCAGCACGCTGCTCGCCTGTGCGGAGACCGGCGCCGACCGCGCGCTGGCCGGGCTTGCGGCGCTCGTGAGCAGCGCCCCGGAGGCGCTTCGCGACTGGGTCGAGGACCTCCACATCGGGCGCCAGCAGGCGGATGCCGTGCTGCGAGCAGCCGCAAAGGGGCCGCAGCTCGCCTCCACGCTTCAGAACGAGCTCGCGCCGTCCGCGGTGCACGCGGTGCTGAGCTGCGAGCCGCCCGAGGCGCTCGCGATGGCGCTCGCCCGCGGCGCGCCCGGCGGCCCGGTGCTCTCGTACCTCGCGGATCTGCGTGGCGTGCGTCTCGAGATCACCGGCCACGACCTGCTCGAGGCAGGCGTGCCGGAGTCGCCGGCGATCGGGCATGCCCTCGAGGAGACGCTCCGGCGCAAGCTTGATGGCGAGGTGTCCGGCCGCGAGCAGGAGCTCGAGCTGGCGCTCACGCTCGCGAGGGGTGAGAGGCGCTGATCGAGCTGTCGCTGCCGGGCGCCCGGGTGGTGTTCAGCGACCGTCGGGGCGGCGTGAGCCGCGGCCCGTATGAGTCGCTCAACCTGGGGATCCTCACCGACGACGACCGGCAGAGCGTGAGCCAGAACCGGCGCCGGCTCGCGGAGCGAGCGAGCTGTGATCCGGAGCGGGTGGCGATGGGCTGGCAGGTTCACGGCGACGAGATCCTCGAGTGGCACGAGCCGCCATCGAACGGCGGCTTTGCACACGCAGGGGCCGACCTGCCGAAGGTGGACGGCCACACGACCACTGTGCGGAACGTGCCGCTCCTGGTGCTGGTGGCGGACTGCCTGCCGGTCGCGCTCGTCGGGCCCGGCCGCGTGGCGATGCTCCACTGCGGCTGGCGCGGGCTGGCCGCCGGCATCGTGGAGAAGGGCGTGGCGCTGTTCCACGAGCCTCCGCGCGCCGTGCTCGGTCCGTGCATCGGCGCATGCTGCTACGAGGTGGGCGAGGAGGTGCTCGCCGAGTTCACCGATCTGCAAGGGGTCGCCAACGGGCGCATGCTCTCGCTCAGCCTGGTTGCCCAGCAGAAGCTGCTGAATCGCGGCGTGACGAAGATCGATTCTTTCCCGCTCTGCACGAGCTGCCGGCCCGAGCTCTTCTACTCGCACCGGCGCGACGACGGCACGACGGGCCGGCAGGCCGGGATGGTGTGGCTCACATGACCCGCGAGTTCACCGGCCTGCGCCCGGAGAAGATCAGGGAGAACCTCGAGCGAGTGCGCGGGCAGATCGCGGACGCGGGCCGCGACCCCGCGGAGGTGGAGATCCTCGCCGCGATCAAGTACGTGTCCGCGGACGAGCTGCCGGCGCTCGCCGAGGGCGGAATCGCGCTCGTGGGCGAGAACCGGGCGCAGGACCTCCTCGCGAAACGCGAGCGCCACGGGGAGCTGTTCACCTGGGACTTCATCGGTGCGCTCCAGAGCCGCAAGGTGCGTGACATCGCACCGGCCGTTCGCCTGATCCACTCCGTGGCGTCGGAGTCCGTCCTTCGCCAGCTCGAGAAGCATCCCGCGCGGGAGGTGCTCATCGAGGTGAACGTGGCCGGGGAGGAGAGCAAGGCGGGGATTGAGCCGGGCGAGCTCGGGCGCTACATCGAGGCTTGTCCCGTGCCGGTGAGCGGTCTGATGTGCATGCCGCCCTTCACGGAGGACCCGGAGCACAGCCGGCGTCACTTCGCCCGTCTTGCCGAGCTGGCGGCCGAGCACGGACTCGAACGGCTCTCGATGGGCACGAGCCAGGACTACGCGGTGGCCGCGCAGGAGGGCGCGACGATCGTGCGGCTCGGCAGCGTGCTCTACGAGTGAGGCGCCAGACCCGCGAGCTGGCCGAGCTGCTCGGGATCTAGCAGCGTGATGTGGCGCCGGCGCGTCTCGATCAGGCCTGCCTCGCGCAGGTCGCGGAGCGCCTTCGTGATCGCCTCGCGTGACGCGCCTGCCCAGCCCGCCAGCTCCTCCTGCGAGATCGGAAGGTCGATGCGGATCGTGTCGCCCGTCTGCTCGCCGTAGCGGCCCGCCAGCTCGATCAGGCGCCGGGCCACGCGCGTGACCGTGTGGTAGGCGGCGAACTCCACCTGCTGGCGGTCGGCCTCTCGCAGCCGCGCGATCACCACGCGCAGGATCACGAGCGCCACGCGCGGGTTGGCGTCGAGGAAGGCCTCGAAGTCGCGGCTGGCGATCGCAAGAGCCGTGAGCGGCTCGATCGCGCGGACGCTCGCCACACGCGCGGACCCGCCGAGAGCCGACAGCTCGCCGAGGAGATCGCCCGGGCCGCTGAAGGCGAGCACGAGCTCGCGGCCGTCGTCGGTGATGGCGGTGACCTTCGCCCGTCCCTCCTCGATCGCGAGCACCCGCCCCGGCGCCTCGCCCTGGCTCATCAGCGTCGCCCCCCGGCGAAAGCGGCGCGTGACGGCGCGCGAGCGCAGATCGGAAGCCTCCTCGTCGGTGAGCGCGTCGAGAAAGGTCGGCGGGAGGTCTCTGCCCCGCGAGTCCATAACCGGTAGGCGCAGCATCCCAGGCGAGAGCACCGGCGTCGAGTGCGCGAGTGCGTAGGAATACACACTCGGAGGGCCAGGAATGCCTGGAACCCGGCGGGCGTCGCCCGTAGCTTGGCTTCGCCCTACACCCACCCGCCGCCGGCCCCGCACGAAGGGGCGGCACCAGGAGGTTCCACCGCATGAAGGCCCATCGTCGTACCAAGAGAGCGCTACGCATGCTCGCGCTGAGCGGCTGCGTATCCGCCCTCGCGCTCCCCGCCGCGGCGGGGGCACAGCCGGTGCAGTATCAGGCGCCCACCGGCTCCTCGGCCACGGCGGCCATCTCGTACCACCCGCATGGCCGCCCGGCCGCGTACGCGGGATCCACGATCACGGCCGGCACCGGCCAGCAGGCCGACGCGCTCCAGCAGAGCCGCGCGTACAGCCTGCCCACGGGCTTCGCCTCGGACGTGCAGTCCGGCGGCGTGCCCACCACCTCTACTCAGACTCCGAGCGTCGTGGTGCGCGAGGTGCGCACCATCACGAACGCCTCGGACGATCACACCCTCGCGCTCGTGCTCGCCTCGGTCGCGCTCGCCATCGCCCTGTGCGGCAGCGCGTACGCCGTGGTGCGGACTGCGCGGATCCAGCGCCGAGTGCTGGGGAGCAACTCGTAGCGCTGCGAGAGCGGAGCGCCGGACCATTCGCCCCGGCGCTCCGCTCCCCTCTACGTCAGGAACTCGTCGATCGCACGCGACAGCTGCGCGCCCTGCCAGGCGAGCGGGGACTTTCCCGGCTCCTCGACCAGTAGGCGGGCGCGCGGCAGTCGCCGCGCGTACTCCTCGGCCACCGCGAACGGGTGGCCGGGATCGGACTCGTCGCGGCTGCCGACCACGAGGGCCGGCACGTCCAGCGCCTCGAGCTCATCGAGCGACCCGAACGGCTCGGAGCGCGGCACCACCCGCAGCGCGTCCGCCACCGCCTCCGGGTGCCGGTGGCGGGCGAGCCGCTGGCGAACCACGATCGTGGCCGTCTCGCGCCAGCGCTCGTCCTTCGGCGGCGTCCACGCCTCCACGAATCCCTCCACGCCGCCACGCTCGAGCCCCTCCGCCAGCGCATCCCACTCGGCGAAGTCGTCCCCACGGTCGCGAGGGTCGAAAGCCGGCGTGATCACCACCAACCCCGAGACCCGCTCCGGCTGCGCCAGGGCGAACGCCACCGCGGTATGAGCGCCCATCGACGCGCCGGCCAGAGCCGCCCGTTCGAGTCCGAGCTCGTCCAGGAGCGCCCCGAGGTCCGCGGCGAGGTCGGAGTACTCGTAGGCCGCGCGCTCGGCCGCCGGGTCAGACTCGCCGTGACCGCGCGCGTCGTAGGCCACGGTGCGCCTGCCGTGACTCGGCAGATAGCGGGATCCCATCACCACGTAGCGCCGGGTCGCGGTGAGTCCGTGGAGGAGGATCACGGCCTCGCCCTCGCCGGCCTGCTCGCCGCGAAGAGTCACCGAGCCGCTCTTCAGCTCGAATTGGAGGGGATTTTCGGAGTCTGCCACTGCTGGTCGGAGGGTACGGAACGCTGTAACGTGTAAATCGGAGGATTTCCCGCACGGCGGGCGAAAGACCGCATCATGGCGCTACGCGACACTTGGCACCGCGCGCTTGTCTACTTCGGCTTGGCCGAGGAAGACGAGGGCTACTACGAGGAAGAGCCCGAGCCCGAGGCGGAGCTCGAGGATCGCTATCGGGAACGCCCGAACGTCCGGCGGCTCTCCTCGCGACGCCGCCGCGACGAGATCGACGACATCTTCGCCGACGACGACGCGCCGCCGCGCTCTGGCAGCCGCACCCGCGTGCTGCGCCCCGTGGAGAACGGCGGGCGCGCCGGCGGGGTGCAGGTGCACCTCGTGATCCCGAAGAACTTCAACGACGCCCAGCAGATCGCCGACCAGTTCAAGGACTCGATTCCGGTGATCCTCAACCTGCAGGGCACGGACACCGACCTCTCCAAGCGGCTGATCGACTTCGCCTCGGGCCTCACCTACGCGCTCGACGGCGGCATGCAGCGGATCGCCGACAAGGTCTTCCTGCTCACGCCGCGCAACGTCGAGGTCTCCGCCGAGGAGCGCGCGCGGCTGATCGAGAAGGGCTTCTTCAACCAGTCCTAGCCCAGGGGGCTAACCCCCGGAACGGCGGCGTACCAACCGCCGCCGCGCAGGCGAAGAACCCGCTTCCGGTCCGCCAGGAAACCGGAATGTCGCATGGCGAGCGCGCTGGGACCGTTCCGTCCCATGCGAACCCGACTGATCTGCCTCGGCGCCGTGGCGTGCGCCGTGGCCCTGGCCCAGCCCGCCGCCGCGCAGGTCCAGCCTGCCGGCACCGGCGAGCCGCTGTTCACGAACTCCGCCCAGAACACCCAGTTCTTCGAGTGGCCCGCACAGGGCTCCGGGATCGACGCCTACCGCGTCCAGTACCGCTACTACGCGAACAACGCCGAGGTCGCCTCGCCGACCGTCAACTACGGCACGAGCGCAGGTACCACGTGGGCCAACTGGTCGGGCGTGGCCTCGCTCCAGCACGGCGGCCAGTACGGCATCTGCGCCCAGGGCCGCTACTCGTTCACCAACGACTCGCTGTTCTTCCCCGACGGCCCGAGCTCGTGCTCGACGGGCACGATGATCGGCCGCCGCGCCCACACGACGATCGACCGCTCCAAGCCGACCGCCGCGATCACGCTCGGCGGCGGGGCGGGCGGGGCCGAGTACACCAAGAGCGCCCAGGTCGGGCTCAAGATCGATTTCTCCGACGACGTCGCGGGCCCGTTCCCGGCCAACTTCCTGTGCTTCCAGTACGGCGACAACGGCGGCGGCGTCTGCGACGCGGCCAAGGGCTACATCTACGGCTACAACCCGGCGTGCTCGGTGCCCGCCGGCGGCGGCAAGGCGACGAGCTTCACCTGCACCGCCGACTACGGCGCGGGCGCGAGCCCGGAGCCCGACGGCGTCATCCACGCCTGTGTGCGCGCCGCCGACGCCGCGATCCCCGACAACCCGAACGGACCCAACCAGAGCCAGTCGGCGGAGAAGGCCAACCTCTCCGACGCGCAGTGCGACTCGATCGTGCTCGATCGCGCCGCGCCGGCCGCCGCGATCACCGCGTCGGCGACGTCGGTCGAGGTCGGCGATCTCGTCAGCTTCCAGGCGCAGGCGACCGACGCCACGTCGGGCGTCGCCGCCGGCACGACGTGGAGCTGGGGCGACAACACGGCCGGGGGCAGCGGCGCGGCCGCGACCCACACGTTCACGCAGGCCGGCAGCTATGAGGTCCGCGTGACCGTCGCCGACAACGCCGGCAACAGCGGCACGGCGACCAAGGTGATCACCGTCAGCGCGCCGAGCACGCCCAGCACCCCGAGCACACCGA